>JAHJZF010000032.1 GCA_018826645.1 Patescibacteria group bacterium
ATGTGTCACGTAGGGTATTCAGATGATTATTTAAGAGAGAAGAGCTCCTATAACGATAATAGAGAGAAAGAGTTAGCAACCATCAAAAGCCCTGAAATTAGGGAATATATTGAGTCTAAAGAAGATTTGGAGCTGTGTAATTGGAATCTAGTGAGAGAACAGCGGTTCTAACGTCGTACGCCACGGCGCATAAATCTACTAGGGGGAGTTCGTGTTAATAGGTCTTGCTGTATTTAAAAATGAACGAGCCACACGTCGCATGTGTGGCTCTGCCTGTATATCAGGCCTTACTCGGGTGATAACTCGATAGTCACCTTCCCACTCCTGGAGACTCTCACCCAGCCGTTGGTGGGCAGCAGCCCCCATCGGATGAGCTCGTACCGGTCGTAATCCACCGGGAGTCGCTTGGCGTTCTCTTCGCAGATCGGACCGAATGCCTCACGCAGAGCATCGAGGCTTGGGTAGCTCCTCTCGGGGAGCATCTCGTAGAGCTCTCGAGCAGAAAGAACTGTTCTCGTTGAAATAAGTCCTCCTCCAACGCTATCTTTGGTATACCAAAAAAGTTAGAACTTCGTCCAGCCTGCGGAGCCAATTATTGACTAACTATATGGTATATGGTATTTAACTTGTGGCACCAAACGGGAGGAACAACTATGTTGGGTCACGCAACCATCAAGATCAGTGGCGAGATGAGCCTTGCGAGCTTGTCGCAGGCTTTGGTTGAACTGGAGAAGGCAATTGGCCCTAACGTGGTCATCTCCTTCTCCTACAACTCTGCTGTCGAGGTGGAAGCCGTTCTGAGAGAACCCATCCAGGCATTGGGTCTCAAGGAGCGAGCCACCAACTGTCTGCGGAGAGCTCAGGTGGCAACCGTCGGCGATCTCATCCAGAAGACGTCGAGTGAGCTCCTGAAGATCACGAACTTCGGCGACAACTCCCTCGAGGAGGTGGTATCGGCTCTCAACCGTTACGGTCTGAGTCTGACGTCGGAGTAGCGGCAGAACCACATAGTGGTCTAAGGCCACCGAGGAGGACACCTCGGTGGCCTTCTCAATTTATGCCCCCGCAAATATCAACACTTTCTCCAAATCTTTTTGAATACTTACCCAATCAAAAGTTCTAAACGCGTCCAATAGGGGGAGCTTTATATTGACGTATTGTAAACAATATTGTTTACTCATTTTCAGCAACACCCGTGAAGGGAGAACAATGGACGTTGCCGTACATCCAACCGGTGCTGACCTCGAGGGGCGACCAAGTGGAAAGTCAGACAGTGTCTTGATTGAGAGCAGTCCAGGCACAGACAGGCTCCGCATGGTCCGATACTGGGAACCGGGCGGACCCTTGGGTCCCATCGAGAAGAGTCACGGAGGGCTCAATCCCGAGGAAGCCAACGCGCTGGCCTTCAAGATTGCACTCGCCAAGCTCAGGAATCACCGTGAGCTGATCGAGGTCCGCATCGATGGTCTCTCCTAGGGCTGACCCCACAACACAAGCCACCAACCAAGTGAAGCCCATCAAAAGGACTACCCACTCGCGAGGTGGCTTCACTCATTTTTATATATGTAATACAGGGATATTCCCCATATCGTTTTCCATAAAATAGGTTCTAACAGCCTCCACGCCCCGGAGCTGCGTTAATAAGTTTTGGTATACTTAGGGTATGAAGGATGCCAATAAACAAAAACGAGAGGCTATAGCCATTCCTAAAAGAGCTTTTTTGGGGATTGCACCTGCTATAGCAATAGTCGCTCTATTGCTGTCTAAAAGGGATATTGGTCCTTTGATTCTATTTATAGTTGGAATTGGTGCAGGAGTTCTTGTTGGAAAAGGATTCTTTGAAAATAAGAAGTAGAGTCGTTAATAGATTTTGGTATACTTTGGATATGAAGAAACAATTATATTTCATGAGCATTGTTGCGATTGCTCTTATAGTGGGGGGTGTTTTTTTGTATATGAATAGGAGCGACGTTTCTCCTGTGGCTTGTACATTAGATGCAAAGATTTGTTCTGATGATAGTACAGTGGGGAGAGAAGGTCCCGATTGTGAGTTTGCAAAGTGCCCAAATGAAATAGATGATACCCACAGAGATGATAACAACGAGACGATTAATTGTGTCCCTGAACAGAGAAGCATTGATGCGTGCACGGCAGACTACACGCCAGTTTGTGCAACAGTTGCAATCCAATGTATTAAAGCGCCCTGCGAGCCGATACAGGAAACTTTCTCTAACGCCTGTAATGCCTGCAGGAATTCTCTTGTGAAATCATATGTTGTGGGTGAGTGCTTAGATGATCAGCGATAACTCATAATAAGCATTTAAGTTTTTGCCTATTTCTACCCAATCAAGAGTTTTCCCTGTTTATCCAAGTTTAGCTTGGAGATGAACAGCAATCCGCCTCAGGCGGGCAACGTCGTCTCCACCGGAGGTGGATTTACAACACTAGACCCAATCCACTCCGTGGACGGCGAACGGGGAGCAAAAACTAGACAAATATAATCTATTTTGGATAATCTTGAAGGTGTGGGTGCTTAGCTCAGTTGGCTAGAGCGCCTCGTTTACACCGAGGAGGCCGGGGGTTCGAATCCCTCAGCACCCACCACAAAGTGGACGACACTGGAATATATTTGATAAGATTTTAATATGAATTTTGAAAGAAAGACATTAGCAGATGGAGTCCCTCCAGCGGTTCTCTCATTTTATGAAATTCTTTTAGAGGAGGAGGACCTGGACGAGGAAGAAATATCTGAAAGATATGAAGAAAAATATGACTCTGATATCGAAAACTTACACAAAAAGTTAGAAGAAGGAAGGGTGGATGGACCAATCGGAGTTAGGGAAGCCCTAGATTATGGAGAACGACTAACTCGGTCCGCTATAGATATATCGAAAAAAATCCCAGAAGTACCAACGGTAGAAGAATTCGCAGCAGAGAATCCGCACGCAATGTTAAGAGTTCGTGTCGAAGACGATGTGGACATGAAGGAAGCCGTACTTGCATTAAGAGAAATAGATGATGATCAGAAAATTTGGGTTTTTGTAGGTATGGATAGAAAAATCGCCGAAGAGGCCTCGTCACAAGGCATTAAAATAGATGAGAAAGTTGTTCAGGACGGCCCTCCGGGCGGAGCTCCAGGAAGAGGAGTTTCGAGCGGATTATATGTAGCTGGGCATCCTTATCATGCAGGATGGTATGCGATGCGTCATAGGGGTAATTCAAGAACTACACGACCAATCAAAGAGTCTGGGGTAGTGGCTATTAGAGTTAGAAAGGGAGATCTTAAATTACCCCCCGAGACTACTGGACCCGGCTCTAGTGGTAATAGGTTTGCAACTGAAAATGGAGAACCTATTGATACCGCAGAGGCATTGGTAAATGCTCATTACGGTTGTGTTATTGAACACGATATCCCGGCTGAAGATATTGTATATATTGCTCCGCGACGTAGATCTAAAAACCAGATGCAACAAACTCCAGGAGAAGACCAAGATTGGATAATGGACGGTTATTCGGCAATAACTCACCCATCTACAGGAGACGCCAAGACGTATTTCTTAATGGGAGGACGACTTAGACACGACCCTAATTATTAGATACGAGAAGTCACTCTTTTAATAAATCTCCCTTGTTCTTATTGTTCTGAAATCCACCTTCTTCGGACAGAAGCTATTCTGCTTTTGGAACGAAGCAGAAACATATTTATTTATCCTGAACTAGTTGCTTGCAAGCAATCCCCCTTTCGAGGCAATATAAATCAATGTCAGAAATTTCTAATCTGCCTCGGCACATAGCTATCATTGTCGACGGCAATAGACGTTGGGCAAAGGCCCACAACCTTCAACCATGGGAGGGGCATATTCGTAGCGTCAAGGTGATTGAAGATATTTCTAGGACTATCGTTGATTTAGGAATTGAATATGCAACTTTTTGGGGAGGTTCATATAACAACTTAACCAAAAGAACTCCTTTAGAAATAAAATTCCTTGATGAGAAAATGTATCGAGTGTGGGCGAAGAAAGCCCTTGAAGATAAAGACGTCCACGAGAAGGGCGTACGCGTAAGATTTATTGGAGAATGGCCCAGCCTTTTATCTCCCGAGACCCAAAAGGCTATCAGCGAAGTTGAAACAGCCACTAAAGATTATTCCAATTACAATTTCACATATCTTGTTGGATACAATGGTGACAGAGAAATGATATCCGCAATTAACTCTGCCATTAAAGATGGCAAAGAAGTGACGGGCGAAACAATTAAAAACTACCTTTGGACCAAAGATTTGCCCCAAGTTGATCTAGTGATAAGAACTGGCGAGGAAAACCCGACAATGCCACACAACAGTACGGGGTTTATGATGTGGCACACAAAAGATTCTATAATGCACTATCTAGAGAAAGGGTTCCCAGACTTTACTAAAGAAAACTTAAAAGACTCTATTGAGCGATATTCTCAAAGGGAAAGGCGTTTCGGAAAGTAATCCACAGTTTCCACAGGTTATTCGGCAATGGCTTATATATTGCCGTTTCCATTTCCGATTAACCCTTTTCTCACAATTTCCTAACAATTTCTTGACTGATTACTATTTCTGTGGCTTTTTCCACAGTTTCTTCACAATTGCCAATAACCGGGTTGGCGCTTAAAACCTAGGTTTCGGTCGATTTTTGCGTTTTGGACTTTTCACGTTTTACAAGCTCGTCAGAATATTTAGGATTTTTTGCGTAATACCCATTTTTATGAAGCCTATATAACAGCTTGAAGTTTTTGGCCACTGAAGGGTCTCTACCTATTTTTTCAAGCCATTCATTAAATTGAATGGCCTTGTTTCCAACAAGATTATTATAGAAAAAAGGAATAACAACGTTTTTAAGAGATCCGAACTCTCTAATTATAAGAAATGCTTTCCTTCCACGGTTATAACCATCTTTGTTGCTCGGTTTATAATTGTACACTCTGTTTGTGAGCCCTAGGGTATCTCTAACCTTGCACAATAATTGCTCATCTCTCTCGTGCATTCCTATTGAAAAAGCCGGTATTCTCTCTTTGATCTCAGTGCCATCAGGCAATTTCTTTGCTCTAGTAGAAAACGTAAAGCTCCCCTCTCCCTCTATAAGCCCCCTAATATATTCATATGAAAGATTTTCTCTCATCCTTTTTGAATTCGAAGTTTGTCGTGAAACAAAGTTAAATAATGTTATACTGTATAACATTCTAATTATACATTAAAAACACGTGGATAAACATATAAATTTGGGAAAATTGGGTGAAGATATCGCTGTTCAATACCTTAAGAAAAAGGGCTATAAGATAATTGAGCGAAATTATCGTAAGAAGTGGGGCGAATTAGATGCTATCGTTTTAAGCCCAAACAAAACCCTCGTCTTCGTTGAGGTTAAAACTGTCTCTGGCCCAATGCCTCAAATTAGAGGAGAAGACCAAGTGACCGCCTCAAAACTCAAGAAACTAAGGAGAGTGGCGGAAATATATGCGAATGGTGAAGGGGAGTCGTTAATCAAAAATGGATGGCGGATAGATTTAATTACAATTACAACGGAGAAAGAAAGCGCGCGAGTGCGACATTATAAAAATATCTAGCCTTAAGCAGCTTGTCCTGAGGCGCCTCGAAGGAAATCGAAGGGTCTTGCCCTGAGCGCAGTCGAAGGGTTGACTCAGCAATGCAATAACTCCATACTATTTACCGATGCCAAACACAAAATCTGCTAAAAAAGCTCTAAGACAGAGCGAAAGAAAAAGAGTCCGTAATCTCCGAGGCAAAAGAGATCTGTTAAGTATTATTAAAAACTATAAAAAGTCTGTTGAGGCTGGTGACACTGAATCTGCCTCTTCGCAATTACCTAAAGTTTATAAAAGCTTGGACAAGGCAGCTAAGACAAACCTTATCAAAAAAAATAAGGCCGGCCGCCTTAAATCTCGTCTAACTAAAAGATTAGGAAAATCTGCTCCTACAGAACATGCTCCAAAAGAAGCGGTTCCCGAGATAACCGACGACCCTACCAATCAAGAGGATTAAACTGTAGCCCCAAAGCTACCGCCACTAACGCCTCGTCATACTCCAGCCGCCCAGCCCGGGCGGCTGCGTTGTAATCGGCATACATATCTGCCTCTAAAGCGTTGGACGGTTTAAACGCCAATCCATTAAAAATTCTCTCTGCGTCATAACGAGCCCCGCTTAAGAGCTGTTCTAGGGCGACTAACTTCTGTCGAGTCGTGTTGCCGTACTTCAAGCTATTAAATGTCGGGAAGTATTCTATAACGGCACCCTTGTCTTCAACGTCTTTACCTTGCGTTAAGGAGACCCTCTCTAGCTCCGTCATAATTCTCCACGTGTCGGCACCAACCAAGTCTTTAAGAAGGCCTATCTCGTTAGGCTTCAAAGAAATTCCAAGAAGCTTGGCCTCTGTCTCAATAAATTTATCTAATTCTCTTCCTTTCAATGGATTATATTCTTCGAACTTGTTAGGACTCTCTGTTAAGAACTTAAACGCGGGCTTAAACTTCTTTTCTGTATTTATGATTATGTTCGTGTTTTCTTCATCTGTGTTTGTTTTTAGAAGATCTTTTAGTTCTTTGGTCTTGGGATATTCAAAAGGGTCGTCTAGGACGACCAGCTTCTTGGGACTGAACATAGACGGCGTTCTTATAAAGCTGTTTAACCTATCGAAATCTTCCTCTTCTTCTAGGCTAAATCGTTCGTGCGAGACGGCACCTCTTTTCTCTATAAAAGAATTAACGAGTTCGTTTAATTTCTTAATTCGTCTATACGAATCTGCACCATAGAGGGTAATGACCATGTTTAAATTATAGACTTCTTGAAGACCTTATTCTATTCAGAGGATGTCCCCAGGTAAATTCTTTATATCTTCTGACACTGCGGGCAGAAATGCGCACTGCGTTGGCCCAAAACAGTCCTCTGAATCAATGTTTTGCACCGAGGACATGGCTGGCCAGTCTTTCGGTAAACTAATATCTCTTTGCCATATTTTCCCGGCTCACCGGCAGTATCTCTGTAATCGCCGACAGATGTTCCGCGCAGTTTAATCGCTTTTTTTAATATCTTTCTAGTGTTTATAAGAATCCTTTTAAGCTCTGCGTCTTTCAGAGTATTTGAGGAGCGGGCTGGATGCACTTTCGAGCTCCACAAAATATCGTCTGCATATATGTTGCCGATGCCGGCAATCACAAATGGATCCATTAAGGTTTGTTTGATGCTTTTCTTCCTACGCCCAATGATAGTTTTGAATTTATTGAACGTGAGCTTGGTGTCTAGGGCATCTGGTCCCAACATTCTAATCCTAGGCGAAGATAGAATATCTTTTTCTTTGCCGAAATCGATTCTTGCAAATTTGCGCATATCCGAGAGAGCTATCATCTCGCCATTTTTCAAATAGAAAATGGCGTGGATATATTGATTAACCCTATCGTCTAAACTGCCTCTAACTAAATTATTCACCCGCCACCCCTCTCGAAATTTCTTTTTTTTCCATTTCCCAACCATTAGATGCCCCGTCATCTTTTGGTGAATCAAAAGAAGCTTGTTTCCAGTAAGATAAATGAGAATGTTTTTTCCTCGTCGTTCAATTTTTATAATTTTTAATCCTCGTACTCCCTTTTTAAAACTAGTTGGGCTGGAAGGATTAATTGCTTTCGGCCAGTCTGTCCAAAAATCAATAATTGTTTGCCCGACAACTTTCTGGCTAAGGTCGTCGACAATCGTTTGAACTTCTGGAAGCTCGGGCATAGATTCGCGTATAAAAAATTCTAAGCGATTCCAAACTCTGCCTTTGGCATCAAGCTAGGGTCTGTGGGCAAAGTAAACGAGAACGTTGTACCTCTGCCCAATGTTGATTCAACCCAAATGGTGCCTCCGTGCTGTTGGATTATATTCTTGGTGATATATAAGCCTAGACCAGAACCATTTGCTTGGATTTTTCTTGCGTTAGCCGATCTAAAAAACTTTTGAAAGATACTTTCAACATCGGACGGACTGATGCCGACCCCGGTGTCCTGAACATCGATTTGGACATAGGGCTTATCCTTAACCTGTTTTAAACTAACGGTAACAGAACCGTTTTTTGAATTATATTTCATGGCGTTATCTACTAAGTTCGAGATAGCTAAACCAAGCTTGGTTGGATCTACGCTCATTTTTAATTCTTTGTATCCTCCTTTATCAAAATAAAGGCTTAAGCCATATTGTTTAGAAACAATTTGAGCATTGGCGAGTATGTCGTCGATAAACTTAATCAAATCAACCGTCTGATATTTATAGCCGAATCGGCCATCTTCTATCTCGGCAGTATTTAAGAGGTCGTTGACGGTCTTTAGAAGGTTGTTGGTTGCGACTAATCCATTCTTAGCTAGGCTTCTATCTTCTTCGTCAAGCTTAGTGTTTTTTGACAGGCTTTCGAGAGTCCAATCAATGGCAGTAAGAGGAGTTCTTAGTTGGTGGGCGGCGACTGAGACGAAATCGGATTTAGACTTTATCAATTGGACCTCTCTGGTCCTGTCCTTAACCAGCTTCACAAAACCCAAAAGGGTTCCGTCTTTGTTTAATATTCTATCGGTTGAAACCCTGAACTCTCTATCGGGATTAGAAAACGTTATATCAACCACTTGCGGAAGTTTACCAGACTCTGATCGACCAACGACTGCTGGGGCAAGAGACGGAAAAAGCGTTTGAACTAAGAGCGTAAACTTGCTGTCGCTAACTTTCTCTGGACCCACGATTTGACCCATAACCTGCTCTTTAGTCAGGCCAAATATCTTTTCGGCCGTGCTATTAAAAAGGAGTATTTTAAAATTGTCGTCGTATGCCATAACGGCGTCTTCCAAATTGGTCACTATACTTTCTAGACGACCATAAGATAGGTTTTTGCTAAGGTTTTTAATAGCTAATTTATATGTTTTGTACGAAAACAAAGCCCCGAACACAAAGAGGGTAGCTAAAAGGAGGGCTATCCCCAACAGGTTCTCTATAAAAATAATGGCCACGACCAACGCTAATAAGAAAATTACCCAATAGACCCAGACGAGGAGCATCTCGGGAAGCTTTAATTTATAGATAATATTTTTAAAGTTTTTAGAAAAAGCCATCTTTTGTTTAATTATATTGGCTTTAAAAGAGTTTTCCTATTCTGTCGTCTTTATCGTCTGCCACCTTTTCTATTCTCTTAACAAGCGTCTGAAAACCAAACGATTTTAAATATTCATGCAGTTCCTCGCTATCTAACGATGTGGTAGTCTCGAGGCTGAGAATTTCTTCCGGTGAAGGAGCTTGTCTTGAAACCGTGGCTAACTCTTTCGACAATAAGGCCACCTCTTTATTTTCTTCAAGCTTGTTGCCCAAAGTAGATGATTCCTTCTTTATTTGTTCTAGGTTCTCGTAGATTCCTTCTACGGAGCCGTATTTTTGGATAAGGACAGTAGCGGTCTTTGGACCTATCCCTGATACGCCAGGAATATTGTCTGACTTGTCTCCAACCAAACCTTTATAATCCGGTATTTTATCTGGCCCAACACCGAATCTTTCTATAACTTTAAATGTATTGTATGTGGCCGTTTCGCTAATGCCTTTTTGAGGCATTTCTGCCACAATGGCCTCTCCGTCTACTAACTGAAGAAGGTCTAAGTCTCCGGAAAGAATGACCACCTGGTCAGTCTTTCCTTTAAATCTTTCGGCAAGTGTTGCTATTATGTCGTCCGCTTCAAAACCGGGCGCATCTAATGTCTTTATTCCAAAATGGTTTAGCAAAACTTTTGCTTCTTTCAATTGCGGAATCAAATCGTCTGGCGTGGGTGGTCGAGTCGCTTTATAAGCATCAAATTTTTCTTTGCGAAACGTCGGCTCTGGTCTATCAAAAGCTGCGGCCGCGTATCGTGGCGCGCCCTCTTTTAAAAGCCTTATCAATACGCTCGCCAATCCATAGAGAGCGCCTGTGGGCACACCGTTTGGTCCATTAAGAGGTGGTAGGGCATGATATGCCCTATAGATTAACGAATTGGCGTCTATTAATAGTAATTTTTCGCTCATGTTCTTTTCCTCCATAGTTAAACTTTATCCAAATAGTCTCTTTTGGTAAAACTTTTTTTACTCTATCAGCCCACTCTACCACAACAATGTTCTTCTCAAGCAAAATCTCTTTCCACCCCAAATCGATTAAATCTTTTTCTTCTATTCTATATGCGTCTATGTGATATGCGTTCTTGAATCCTGTGTCTTGAAGAAGCTTGAATCTCTTTTGGATTACAAAAGTAGGGCTCAGCACCCTCTTCTTAACGCCCAATGCCTTCAAAAGACCTTGAGTAAAAGTAGTTTTACCCGAACCAAGTTCTCCGACCAACCCCAAAACAACTGACCCACCTCCTTTTAGGCGGGTAAGTTCTTCGGCCAATGCTTTGGCAAGCCTCTTGGTATCTTTGTCGTTATTAGTCTCGAGTCTTTTAATCATCTTTTTTAAATATATTAACCGATAGATAGATAAAAAGCGCTGTAGCTAGAGTCGCTATCAGAAACCCTAGAAATGCGACTTCTAAAAAATTACTATTTATAAATCTCTCATTTATAACACCCGCTTCTGAGACGTTAGCTAAGACATTTGCGTCTTGATTGGCGTCTTTAGATATAAAAGAATCGTTAAAAAGCACCTCACCCTCCTCAACCGAATCTGTATATCCAAATTTATCAACAAGAAGGCCTTCTTTGTTATATAGAAACAAACTGTCTCCGCTATTGTTAAGGTTTATTTTCGTTAGAGCATGCCCAAGCTCCACCGTCTCGCCCGGCTGAAGAGAATCTATCTCTGAGAGGCTATATGTTGCACCTCCCTGATCCTTAATCCTCCATCCAAGAACACTAATAGCCGCCTCGCCGTCATTCGAGATCTTTATCCATTCATTACCAGCATCTTGACCGACCGGATTCGGAAGGAGACTTTTTATGTAAATCATTAAACCAGTTTCTGGGGGGGCTTAATGCCAAGATGTTCGAAAGCGGCCATTTCGACCACTCTCCCCGAAGGCGTCCTTTTGATAAAACCTAATTTTATTAAATATGGCTCATGTACCTCTTCTAGCGTTGCAACGTCTTCGTTGAGTGCAGCAGCTATCGTCCTTACTCCGACTGGTCCACCATGAAATTTCTCAATAATATTTCTTAAAAAGATTCTGTCGTGCGCGTCTAGGCCCAACTCATCTATGTCTAGGAAAGCCAATGTTTCACGAGCGATATCTTCTGTGACCTCCTTATATTCATTAACGTCTATATAATCTCTGGTTCTCCTAAGAATTCTATTAGCCACTCTTGGCGTGTGTCGAGAGGCTTTGGCTAAAACAGTTGCTCCAGCATCGCTTATTTTGATTCCCAAAATTTTAGCGGAACGCTTTATAATTCTTTCGATGTCTTCTTGTGTGTAGTATTCGAGTTTAAAAGTTGCTCCGAACCTTGACCTAAGAGGGGCTGAGAGAAGGTTTACCCTTGTGGTGGCGGCCAACAGGCTAAAGGCCGGTAAATCTAAAGATATCGTCCTAGCGCCCGTGCCCTTACCTATAATGATGTTTAATTTTCTGCTCTCCATGGCCGGATATAAAATCTCTTCTATCATTTTGTTAAGACGATGAGCTTCATCTATAAAAAGAACCTCTCCTTCTTCTAGGTTGCTTAAAATAGCGGCTAAGTCTCCAACCTTTTCGATAGCTGGGCCAGAAGTTGTTTTGACGGTCGCCCCCATTTCTCTGGCGATAAGCCTAGCTAGAGTGGTTTTCCCAAGACCCGCTTGTCCATAAAGTAGAATATGATCAACCGCTTCACCACGAAGCTTGGCTGCGTCAATTATGATACGAGCATTCTTTTTAACTTGCTCCTGTCCAATATAATCTTCCCAACTTTGGGGCCTTAAAACTACGTCTATCGCCTGATCGTCTCCGGTTGATACCTCCTCTACTTTTTTTGTTTTATCTGTTGACAAAATATTAAAAACGTGTTAGGTTTGTTTCGTGGAATCAGAGGCCTGCGGGCAATGTATCTTTTTCTTGGAATATGGACGTTCCGGCTTAGGCGGGAGTTATCCCCAAAAAAAGATCCTATTATTCCCCTTGGGGAGCCCAATCCGCCCGCAGACCTTTGGTTCTTCTTCTATTCTACAGGTGCTTCGGGCCATTTAATAGAGCCCGTTGCCCTCTCAACCTCTTCTAGGGTAGTCGTCCCCGAAAGAGCTTTAATAACTCCGTCTTCTTGCATATATACCATTCCCTTATTACGAGCATGCTTCATAATCTTTGCCTCACCCACATTCAATCCAAAGACTTCTTCAAACGAACTATCTAGGGACAAAAGCTCGAATATTCCAACCCTCCCTCTAAAACCGTCTTCGCATGCATCGCAACTAGATTTTTCATATAAAGCTATTGGCCCTATCGTAGGACGAACGTTCTGGGGAAGAGCTCTTAAAAAATTCTCTATCTTGCTTTTAAGCTCTGCGTCTACGACGGAAGGAGTTTTGCATTTTTCGCAAAGCCTTCTTACTAATCTCTGGGCAATTATCAAATTAATAGCAGGCGTTATGCTGTCGGATTTAACGCCGAGGTCTATAAGGCGAGGAATAGCGCCCGAGGCGCTATTGGTGTGAAGAGTAGAAAAGACGAGGTGCCCCGTTAAGGCGGCATCTATGGCCGTGCTGGCAGTCTCCTTATCTCTAATCTCTCCTACGAGAATGATGTCTGGATCCTGTCGCAACACAGAGCGCAAACCAGAAGCAAAAGTATAGCCGTCTTTCGGACTCACCTGGGTTTGCTCTATGCCATCTAGGTGATATTCTATTGGGTCTTCAATTGTGATGGCTTTTGTTTCGGATGAATTTTTAATCTTTAACAACGTATAAAGAGTGGTCGTTTTGCCGGACCCTGTAGGGCCCGTAACCAAGACCATCCCGTTTGGCATTTTGATGTTTTCTAAAAGCGTCTCCTTGTCTTCTTCTCTTAGGCCCAAGTCTACAAGCTCTAGATCTATGGTGTCTGGATCAAGGATTCTTAAAACAGCCGACTCGCCATACTCTGCTGGGATTATAGAGACTCTGGATTCTATGTCCTTTCCCGACCTTCTAATACTAAACCTCCCGTCTTGAGCTTCGTTTTTTATATTCAACTTAAGATTGGCGAGAAGCTTTAGTCTGCCCACCAGTCGTCCATGAACATCTTTGGGAATCTTTGCAATTTCGTGCAACATCCCGTCTATCCTAAATCTAATAGTTGCATTCTCTTTATCGGCCTCTATGTGAATGTCTGAGGCTCTCAAAACCACTGCGTCTGCAAGAATCTTAACTAACGCGTCTGTAGTAGAAACGTCCGAATCTATCTGAGAAACATCTTCTACGGCCTGTGCGGTTGATTTTATATTGCTTTTGGATTCAATAACGCCCTCTCCCAGCTTGATCTCTGAAACGATTTCTCCTCTGTCTTCCACTCTTACTGAGACGTATTGCCCCCACGCCTCTTTGAGGCCGCTTAGTGAAGATATGAATATTGTGGACTTAAATTTTTGTTCTTCTAGCAACAAAAGCATTTTATTGAACTCGTTGCTTTTTGAATCTGTGGTCGCGATTTTTACACTCTTTTTGTCTTTGTCGAAAGCTACGGCTTTGGCTTCTCGAGCGGTGGCTTCGGAGACAAGCTCTAGTGCCGTTCGGTCAATGGCCTGATTGCGCAAATCTAGATAGGGGAGGGCTTCTTTTTTCGCTCGCCTTTCGGCATCTCTTTCCTCGGCCTCTCTACTTAGGTTCTTGATTGTGTCGCTTATGGGTGCTTGGCTAAATTTCATTGTCCACACTTATAATAATTTTGAGCAACCCAAATTGCAAAAGAGGTGTATATATATAGATAATAACTAAGACATGTCTGGACATAATAAATGGAGTCAAATTAAGAACAAAAAAGCCAAAACGGATGATGGGAGGGAAAAGCTTTTTTCAAAACTAGCTAAAAACATATCTATCGCCGCCAAAGACGATCCTGATC
>JAHJZF010000033.1 GCA_018826645.1 Patescibacteria group bacterium
GGCATTTCGTTTTTGGAAAGCATAAACTTAGATTCTTGAGACCAGAAGCAGATTTAGATATAGAAGAATTTATGAATGAGAATATCCACGGAGTTTACGAAGAGCTGAATGAATTGGCAAAAAGAAGGATTAAATGGCTTATGCCCACTTCTTAAATTTTTGAAACTAGCGTTTAAGAGATATAATGATATTTGTCCGTGAGTAAGAAAATATACCTCAACAAATCCGATTCAATAGCCTCGGCGATAGATAAGGTTATTAATGCCCCTGATGAAGAGGTTGTTTTATATATTCCTCGAGGCGCGGAAGCCGCTCAAGACAAGAAAGATATTGAATTATTAAAAAGAGAAGTAGGGGCATCTGGCAAGAGCATAGTGGTTGAGTCGGTGGATGACGATATTTTAGAGAGGGTCGCGACCTCTGGTATAAGGGCTACTAATCCCTTCCTTGGTAGAAGCAAGCATACGGTTTCAGATATAGTAGTGGTTAAGCCGAGGAATCGTGCTCCATCGCCACAGGTCAAAGAGGTGAAAACTAGGGAAAGCAAGCGAAAAGTCTCGAAGGTTAAGGTCGGCACGACCAAGTCTGCGATTTTGACACCTGTAGGCAGTATGAAAAAAGTAATAGCAATAGCTTCTGTCGTTGTCGGGTTGACCGCGGTGGTTACGTTGGTTGCGATCTCTGTGCCACGTGTAAGTATTGCCCTGACGCTTGATAAGATTGAACGTGGCTATATAGGTTCGCTTAGAATCTCGCCCTCTATAGAAGAGAGCTCTATAGATAATCAGATGATTAAATTGCGAGGAGTCATCTCTTCAAAAAAGAAAAATATTACTAAAAGCTATCCAGCGACAGGAACAGATAGTACTGGCAGGAAAGCGAGGGGTACGATTACGATATACAATAATTTTGGCGTCGATTCTCAGCCATTAGTAAAAGCGACCCGCTTTGTTACTCCCGATGGAAAGATATATAGATTAGATCGAGATGTAGTGGTGCCTGGTGCGAAAAGCGAGGGAGGGAGTATTGTTCCTTCGAGCATAGAGGCCTCTGTAATTGCGGACCAGCCAGGTGAAGAGTATAACATCGGCCCAGTTTCTAAGTTTCGTATTCCTGGTTTTCAGGGGTCTTCTAAATATGAAGGATTCTACGGAGAATCTAAAGAATCCATATCTGGTGGTTCAACGGGAGAGGCGAAAGTACCAACAGACGAAGACTTAGAAAAAGCTCGCAAAGACGCAGAGAAGTCTTTAGAGGACGTTTTAAAGACAGAATTGCTTGTTGATATGCCGGAGGGCATACAGGTTTTAGATGGCGCTTACCAACTCTTTATTGTCAGGGAGCAGATTAACGACGTTGTTAATAAGAATGGGGAGTTCGATATCACGCTCTATGGGGAGATGAAGCTAATCGGTTTTAGCGAAACGGAGCTTTTGGAGGTTCTGGGTAGGCACTTTTCAGAAGAAGAGGGTAAAGAACTTACCAATTACACCGCCGAGATAGATTATGGAGCAGTAATTATTGATTTTGAGACCCAGATATTAGAGTCTGCTATTAATTTGAAATCTGAATGGATAGAACCATTTAATAGTGAAGAATTCAAAGAGAGGGCTGCTGGGATGACGGAAAATCAATTAAAAGAGATGGTCTTTTCTACCCCAGGAATTAGTCGTGGAGAGGTGAGAATGTGGCCTTTTTGGGTCAACAAGGCACCTAAAGATACTGACAGAATCAGCGTTGACGCTGATTAGTACTTATGATAGTATCATCCCGCGTTAAATGACCGTTGAAGGAACAGTCGTAGAGGCCCTGCCAGGAGCAACTTTCAGGGTTAAGTTAGCTGATGAAAGGGAAATCTTGGCTTATCTTGCGGGTAAGATGCGAATTCGTCGCATTAGAATATTGCCTGGAGATAGGGTAAAGATAGAGATGCCTGATTCGAATAGCGAAAGAGGCAGGATAACTTGGCGACTGTAGCGCACACCTTATTTATGAAGGTAAAAGCATCAGTTAAAAAGGTTTGTATCAAGTGTCAAACTATCCGCCGTAAAGGGCGGGTTTATGTCATTTGTAAAACCAACCCTAAACATAAACAGAGACAAGGATGAGATTATTTGGAGTAAATATCCCAGATGATAAAAAAGTGATTATCGCCATCACTAGCGTGTATGGCGTTGGTCCAACTTCTGCTAGCAAGCTTATGCAAGAGCTGAAGATTGATCCAGATAAGAAAACCAAAGACCTAACTCAGGATGAGCTAAATCGTATTAAACAGGCGATTGAGCAGGGGTATAGGGTTGAGGGTGAGCTTCGTCAAGATATTAGACAGCATATTAATCGTCTTAAAAATATCAAAAGTTATAGAGGCTCAAGGCACGCTAAGCATTTACCGGCAAGAGGGCAGAATACCAAAAGAAATTCTAGGACGGTGAGAGGCAACGTAAGAAATACGATGGGAAGTGGTCGTAGAAAATTAAGTTTGAAATAGAATTATGGGCAAAAAGAAAGTTATGGAAAAAGGACTTGATAGTCCAGAAGCGAAAGAGAAAGCCTCATCCACTTCTACTGGGGGTGGTTCTCGTAAAAAGAAAGGCTCTCGCAAGCTAGAGGCTGGTAGAATTTATATAAAGTCTTCTTATAACAATACCGTCATTACAGTTACTGATGATAAAGGAGATGTGGTCGCTTGGTCGACTGCAGGTTCGATGGGTTTTGCGGGCCCCAAAAAGGCAACGCCATTCGCTGCCTCTAAAGTAGTATCTGCCATAGTCGAGAAAGTTGAGAAGATGGGTCTTAAAAAGGTGGATATATATGTTTCTGGCATTGGTCCAGGGAGGGATTCTGCTATAAGATCTTTGGCGGCACAGGGGTTTGATATTATTTCTATCAGAGACATAACTTCCGTAGCGCATAACGGTCCGAAAGCACGCAAAGAAAGAAGAACTTAGAAAAAATTATGCCTAAGATATTAGAAAAAAAAGAAAGAAGCCTAGGAGTAAAACTTTCGCGGAAGGGAGAGCGTGCTAATTCTCCAAAGGCAGCTTTGATTAGAAAACCATATCGTCCTGGACCACAAGGGAAAAAGTTTAGAAGAAAAATCAGTGAATTTGGTTCTCAGCTTCAGGAGAAACAAAAAATCAAATTTAGTTATGGAGTTACGGAAAAACAGCTTCGTAATATGTTTAGAGAGGTTGAGAAAAGAACTATGCACCAGGATATTTCTGCCGCAGACGAGGTTATTAGAACTCTTGAAAGTCGTTTGGACAATGTAATTATGAGATTAGGGCTGACAGAAGGTCGATCTTTGGCTAGGCAGATGGTTTCTCATGGACACTTTATAGTGAATGGAAAGAGGGTAAAGACTCCTTCGTATAAAGTTAAGGTCGGTGATAAAATCTCTATCAGGCTTCAGTCTCAAACGATGGCATACTTTGACGAAGTTAAAGATAAGGTTAAAAAATACGAGCCTCCAACATGGCTCAAATTAGATAAATCAAGTTTAGAGGGTGAAGTGGTCGGGTCGCCAGATGTTCTGGATGCTCTTTTCAATGTAGGTTTAGTAGTCGACTATTATTCTAAAAAATAAAAACTAATGGAATACAAATACTTAAGCGATACGGTTAAAATCAAGAATATTTCAGAAGATGATACGAATGGATCTTTTGAGATAGAGGGTCTTTTTAAGGGGTATGGCATTACGGTTGGTAATGCTCTAAGAAGGGTTTTACTTTCCTCTTTGCCGGGGGCAGCTATTACTAGGTTTAGCGCCAAAGGAGCTGGTCATGAATTTACGACGATTCCGGGAGTTGTGGAAAATGTTGTTGAGTTGGGGCTTAATCTTAAGCAGGTGCGTTTTGCTTTTCACGCTAATGAACCTCAAGAGTTGATTCTTAAATTTAAAGGAGAGGGCGAAGTTAAGGCAAAAGATATTAAGGGGAACGCGCAGGTTGAGATTCGCAACCCAGATCTTCATATTGCTACGCTTGGCACAAAGGGTGCGGAGTTGGATATGGTGCTA
>JAHJZF010000034.1 GCA_018826645.1 Patescibacteria group bacterium
CTTCATATAAAGCTGGCAAAATTTAATAACTGTGCAATAACAGCTGTTGATATTAATCCCGACAGACTTAACTTTGCTGAAAAAATTGGAGCTGATGTAACTTTAAACCCTAATACCCATAAAGTCCCTAAAATGGTAGAGAGGCAAGCAGATGTAGTAATTATATGTACTTCTGCTCTACCGGCTATAGAGGACGCTTGGAAATGCGTTGATAAGGGCGGCTATGTTGTTTTTTTCGCCGTGCCTGAAATAGATAGTCTGACAATACCTATCCAAACACTATGGCTTAATAACATTGACCTTGTGTTTTCGTACTATTGCGGACCTCTTGAAATTTCAGAAGCTTTAGTATTATTGAACACTGGAAAAATAGAAGTTGATGATTTAATCTCCCACAGGCTACCATTGAGTGACATTGATAAAGCGTATCAATTAGCAATAGATGCTAAAGATTCATTTAAAGTCATAATTGAACCATAACAATAATATTAACCTAAACCAGGAAGGAGAAAAAGGATGGCAAAAAATATTGAAAGGGCGATTATTAGTGTTACAGACAAAACAGGGGTGGTAGAATTCGCTAAAGCACTTTCCGAATTTGGCGTACATATTTTATCAACCGGAGGCACGGCAAAAGAATTAAGGGAAGGCGGGGTTCAAGTCACAGAGATTTCAGAGCACACCGGCTTTCCGGAAATGCTGGACGGCCGTGTGAAGACACTGCATCCTAAAGTGCACGGCGGTATTCTTGGAATACGGGATAATCCGGAACATGTGAGGGTGATGGCAGCGCACGGGATTGAAAAGATTGATCTTGTCGTGGTCAACCTCTATCAATTTGAAAAAACCGTGGAAAAGGAAGGGGTAATCTTGGAAGATGCCATTGAGAACATTGACATTGGCGGACCGGCCATGCTTCGTTCGGCAGCCAAGAATTTTCGGGATGTCACCGCGATTACGGATCCTACTGATTATGACAAGGTCATTGAAGAGATGAGAGCACTTGGAGGAGAAACCTCTCTCAAGACAAGGTTTTATCTGTCCAAAAAGGTCTTTGCCTTAACCCACGCCTATGACGGGGCTATCAGCCGGTATCTGGGTCCGATTGAACTGGAATAACCAATTAACCTAAAAAGGAGGTAAACTACAATGACAGATGACTTAAAGAAAATGTATAGGACGGTTATGGATGATAATTTTCCACCGCAGATTAAAATCACGATTGGTACGCAAGTTCTTATTTACAAAAAGCGGACCTGGAAGATTACGGATGAAAAATCCGGCGATCTAATCGAGAAAGGGCTTCGGTACGGGGAAAATCCGGGTCAAGAGGCCGCGCTCTATGAGCTGTTCAACGGGAACCTCGTCCTGGGGGATTGTCATTTTATTAAGCCCGGCAATGGCCTAGTCTCGGCAATTACCGAAGATGACATGATCCAGAGCGGGAAGCATCCGGGAAAAACCAACCTGACCGACATTGACAACGCCCTTAACATATTGAAGTGGCTCACAAATGGACCGGCTGCAGTGATAGTAAAGCACAACAATCCATGCGGTGTAGCCTATGGTTCCAGTGTCTCCGATGCCTATCATCGGGCCAACCAGGCTGACCTGATTGCAGCTTTTGGCGGATGTCTTGTCCTTAACCAACCGGTTGACATGGCAACAGCGGAACTAATATCCAAGGATTATCTTGAAGTTGTGGCCGCGCCTGGCTTTGAGGAAGGAACGATTCAAATTCTGGCAAAAAGTGCAAATCTCCGGATTATTCGCATAGCCCGCATTGACATGCTTCATCAATACCTGGATACCCGGTTTATGGATTTTAAAAGCCTGTTTGACGGAGGCCTTATCGTTCAGCAATCTCCTATCAACCGAATCAGGAGTAAAGATGACTTCTCCATTGCAGCAACGGAAAATCAGGGGCAGACCTATACCATTAAGAGACATCCGAATGATGAAGAATATGCGGATATGCTCTTTGGCTGGCAGGTGGAACAGGGCATCACGTCCAATTCTGTTATTTACGTCAAAAACGGTGTGACCGTGGGAATAGGAACCGGAGAACAGGATAGAGTGGGCGTGGCCGAAATCGCTATTTTTAAAGCCTGGACAAAATATGCTGATGCCTTGTGCATGAAGGAACACGGAATATCCTACAAAGATATGGAGCTCGAAATTGAAAAGGGCAAGAAAGATCAGATAATATTAGACGAGATTGACGATAAAACCGATGATGCCAAGGGAGGGCTTATCGACGCTACTATGGTCTCTGACGCCTTTTTCCCGAAAAGGGACGGGATAGACGTGGCTATTAAGGAAGGGATCAGAGCGATTGTGCAACCGGGAGGCTCAATAAGAGACTGGGAGGTTGTCATGGCATGCAATGAAGCCGACCCCCAGGTGACCATGGTGTTTACCGGGCAGCGGGCCTTTAAGCATTAAACAATAAACAGCACTTAGTGCTAAAAACAATTTTCTAGGACTTTTGTGTTAAACACGCATAAGTCCTTTTTTATTGTTATTGCCTTCGGCAAGCCGCAACTGCGAATGCGGCACATGCGAATGATATTACCTGTGGCAAACCGCAGCCTTCTCTTCATTGTCATCCTAGAGCGCAGCGACCCGCCCGACCGCTGGCATCGTCAGGCGGGCGCGGTAGGATTTCGTGGATTATGAGATATTGTTTTACAACCTTATTTCTTAACCCACGAGATTCTATCGATCGCTCATTCCTCGCTCCCTCTAGAATGACAAAGAAATGCCCTTGCATTTCTTCTATAATTAGTTTATTATGACAAAGCGGCTAAACCCAGCCCCTTGAAAGTTTTGCCATTTCTGGTGTATAACCCTTAAATAATTTTTTATCTAGTTACAAAGTTTAACGCTCGATGGCCAAGGAGCTGGGTGAAAATAGTCGTATTTTAATGCCCTTTTTAATGAGATATATTATCTCTCAACATATATAAAAATCTTTGAATTTTATTCTGATCATTTGATCAGGGAAAGGAGAATGAAAAATGGGAAACGTAGTAGTAGTTGGTACCCAGTTTGGTGACGAAGGAAAAGGCAAGGTTGTAGACCTTTTATCGTCCGGGGCAGACCTGATAGTTAGGTTCCAGGGCGGCAACAATGCCGGTCACACCCTTGTCGTAAATGGTGAAGAAACTATCTGCCATCTCATCCCTTCAGTCTTGTCTCATGCAAGATGAGCCTGAACAAGCCCTGTATTTCTCATGCAAGATGAGCCTGAACAGAATTAAATTTGGCAATTACTGTTAATTTAGCTAAAATATGGTACATGAGTTAGAATAGTTATCTATGATGATAA
>JAHJZF010000035.1 GCA_018826645.1 Patescibacteria group bacterium
TAATCCCTTTGCTTTTTTAATCGCACTATCCGCTACGTCTACTAAAAACTTATCTTCACCAAACGAGACCGTCGCCTTTTTATAGGCATTTTTTGTAAATGCGTCACTTCTCAAAAACCAAAAAATCAAAAAGGTCAGGGCAACGATTCCGATTATGTATATGTATTTAATCATTTCTTACCATATTTTAATTCGTAAGCGACGATGCCAAAAGCGATACCTACGTTTAGAGATTCTTTCATCCCTGCCATAGGTATCTCAAGAACCTTGTCAGCTCTTTTTAAAATTGCTTCGGGCAATCCCCTCACCTCATGCCCCATAACCAAAGCATATTTTTCGTTACGTGACTTGTATTGATAGTAGGGAATTGATTTATCTGATTGCTCAACGGCCAAAATCCTATATCCCTCTTTTTTGAGCTTATCTAAAACACGCATTGTTGACACTCTTTTTTCGAAAGGGACAGATCTCTCGGCATTTAAGGAGGTTTTAATAAATTTAGGTCTCGGTCTGCCTAATTTATCTAAAGGCGATGGAGTATATCCACAAAGATAAATCTTTTCTGCTCCCAAAGCATCCGCTGTTCTAAAAATAGAACCCGTGTTAAACATGCTCCGAATGTTATCTAAAACCACAATCATTTTCTTAATCATACCATCCCAAAAATAAACACAGACCCTTGGGAGGTCTGTGGAGAGAGACGGTAGGGATGAAACCCTTGCCGTCCCTCCGAAGAACTACCTTATGCCTCTATTGGCCTTTGCGAGAGCCATGACCCGAAAGGCGTCCGCCAAACGACGAAGTTGGGGGTGCGGATTCATCAACATCTCTTCACCAGAGAAACTGAAATAGTCCATTCCCTGACCATTACCGCCGCTCGTACCGATGATGAGGTCGTCGCACCGACACCAACCGGTGCGAAGAGCAAGGTCTCCAATCACAACTGTCCTGCGACCGTTGTATCCGGATTCCCGCAATTCGTCTGGGAAGGTCACGAACTGCGCCCATTGAGGCATGACAGCGCTTGAGCAAGACGAACACTCTTTGCTCGTCTGACGAGGTTCTGCCGGAAAGAACCAGTCCTCATGATTGAGAACCGTATCCACGCCAGCAATCCCTCTCCGGTGCCTTCCTTCAACGTTTCGAAGGTGAGCATTGCGAGCAATACCAGTTGTCAGCTCGACAATCGAGCTAGGCGATTGAATCGCCCGCAAGATAGCGGCAGCCTTCTCGTCTCCGCTCTCGGCGTAATACACCGCGAGGTCTTCCAACCATTCCAAAGAACGATCCATGTCTTCCTCCTATTCTTCGTGGACTAGACCGACATTAAACATCTTTTTCCTCTAAGCGTCAATAAATATAACTTCAGAAATGAAAAAGAGCCGTTCGAAATTCGAAACGGCTCCGCGGGACCAACTTGAGGGCGTTGGTCCCAAAGGCCCTTTTTGAGGAGGAAAGAATCACTCATCCCTCCATCGAGGGGTGTGGAGGCCTGGTCCTCCGGGCCTGCATGCCCAGAGCCACCCCGCCACCAGCACTCCGATGCCGATGCCAATGACAATGCCGGTCACCATATCCCCTCCTTTCGAGGGTCTTGAGGAGGGGTAGCCCTGTTGCTACCCCTCCGGGGTTGAGCCTTCGTTATTTGCCGATGAATTCGGCACAACGCTCTGTGATATAGCTGGTGACCTCGAAGGCCTGCCGACAATGCTGCGCATCAATCTGGTCCATCGCGCGAATAATCGCGGGAAGGACGAGGTAGATCATGAACAACACTATCACTAGTGCGATAACAACGGAGGTTATCACTGTACGGAGGGGACTGTCGGACATACTGATTCCTTTCAGTCTCTCCACTCGTACCTCACGGAAACTCCAGCGAGAGTTTTTATTCCACGAGGTTCCCCAGATTAATGTGCTCGTATTATAAAGGCCGAGGCCTTATGTCTGGACCTTCCAGACACATACTTACGTTACCATATTTGATAATATTTGTCAATTACAACTACTTGGTGGACCTAGGCGGAATCGAACCGCCGTCTGCGCAATGCGAATGCGCTGTTCTACCACTGAACCATAGGCCCTGGTCGGACCGCCGGGATTCGAACTCGGTCTACAGACTCCCGAAGCCTGCGTGCTGCCGTTAACACTACGGTCCGAAGCGAGAAGGGCAATTACAGTTTACCTGTAAATTGTCTTCAAGCCGAATGACCGTATAAAGCAAAGCGAATACAGTCCGCTATTTCACAAAGTATTTCCCTTTGATGGCGTCGTCAAGACGTTTTTGTTCTTCGACGGCAGTCTTGCGTGCTTTATCCGCCATCTTTTTTAAATTCTTTTCCGACAGACTGCTTAATTTCCTAGCCTTTTCCAAAAGCTCTTTCTTTATATTAAGTTTTGGTTCATCCAATACCTCTTCTAGTAAAATCGCCAAAACGTACCCCATCTTTGGCCCCGGCTCCATGCCCACTTCCTTTATCAACACGCCTCCATCTATCTTTAATTGTTTAACGCTCACGGGCTCGCCCTTCGCCTTCTCTATCATCGCTTGAAGATGGCGCAATCTATAGGGCTGAGCTTTGGGAACACCCGAACCAATCCTGTCTGCTTCGCGCACCTTGATTAGGTCGTCTGCATTCTCCTCTCCCACTCGATGCAAAAGACGCCTGACGCCCTTTTCTGTCACTACTTCGGGGTCGTAGACAAACATGTGCTCACGAACCAAAAGCGTCACCTTCTTAATCATCTCTTTGGGGAATTTCAGACGATTCATAATGTCTCTCGTTATTTTCTCTCCCAAGTATTGATGCTGATAGAAAGTCCAATCTCCCTTTTTATTCCCCTTGGCCTTATCGCCTTTTGAATCGTTTTTCCATTCTCTCGTTCCCACCTTCCCGACATCGTGAAGCAAAGAAGCTAATCTCAACTCGCAAGAAAAATCTTTACTCACTGAGTATTCCAATGAGCGGACATTGTGCTCAAACACATCGTAGATATGATGCTTGTTCTGCTCGACTCCCACGCCTTCTGACAACTCAGGCAGAACTTCTTTCAAAAGCCCCAACTCCTCCATTTTTCGAATACCATCTCCAGCTCTTTCCGTCATCAAAAGTTTTTCCAGCTCATCCCGAATTCTTTCTGAAGCTATGTTCTTTAGAAGCTTGGCCTTGTCAGAAATAGCGTCGGCTGTCTTCTTTTCAATTTCTAATCCCAATTGAGCCGACAGCCTGACCGCCCTCATTATCCTTAAAGCATCTTCGTCAAAACGTTCTTTCGCATCACCTACGGCTTTAATTAATTTATTTTCCAAATCTTTCTGTCCACCAAAAGGATCAACCACTTTGTCGTCGTCGCCCATTCCGATAGCAATGGCATTAATCGTAAAATCCCTGCGCGACAAATCTTCCTCCACTGTATCTGCAAACACGACTTCGTCAGGATGACGCTTGTCTGTATATTTTCCCTCTTTTCGAAAAGTGGTGATTTCTACAATTTTTAAAGTTGAGTCTCCTGAATCCGTCTTAACTCCTACGGTGCCAAAATCATTTTCATAAACACTATCTGGAAAGAGTTCTTGAAGTTTATCTGGCTTTGCATCTGTGGTTAAGTCCCAGTCCTTTGGCTGGATATCCAAAAGCAGGTCGCGCACGCACCCGCCCACTAAATAAGCCTTGAAGCCGTTCGTGGCTAGAATCTGGCTAATCTGTTCTATTTCACGAGGTATTTTCATGGGTCTTTTTAATTATAAAACAAAAATGCTTACCCTGAGTTTATTGAGGGTCCGCCCACCAGGACTCGAACCTGGAACCTGCGGCTTAAGAGGCCGTTGCTCTGCCAATTGAGCTATAGGCGGCTACTTCTTGAAATTAACAGGTGTGCGCTCTACTCCCGTTAATCGAATCCACTTTTTCTGGGTTGATTGTATGTGTGGGTCGATTTCTTGTAAAGCAGCCTGTATCCATCCAAATGTCCTGTGTCTCATATTCGTTCCAGCAGGAACATATACGCGAACAGTTCCATAATATAAAGTGTTTTTCTTAAATCCTTTATTAACTGGCTTTATATAGCTTTTACCAAAATTAGATAAAGGCACTCCCGTTAATTCAGACCAAAACTTTTTTAAATCGGCTTCGTTCTGCTGAGAATACATATTAATACTCATTTTTAATTCTTTAGGAGCTATTTTAAAGAATTCCTTAAACCACTTAATCATAAAAAGGATTAAATGCGGATCGGAATTGGCTATTGAGAAATGTTTTGTCTTTGTTCCTTCAGCCCAATATAAAGCCGCACCAAGAAGCCTTAATGTATTCCTATCTAAAGGCAGGCCAACCTCTTTTTTAGATTTTATAATAATCTGTTCTACTTCTTTTTCTCTTCTTATTCTTTGGCTTCGAGGACCCAAGGAAAGAGATTTTATTTGTTTCGTATATAGCTTGTCTCTATGTTTAGAACTTAATTTTATATCCTTCAACCAAAGACTAAGGGTACTCTTGGCTACTGGAACGAACTTGCGAATCTCGTTATAGCTAAGCCCCGTTTTTCTCAACTTAATGGCTTGTTGTCGCAAAGAAGCTGGGTATTTAATCATACCTCCAATTATATCATATATAACACCCAGACCACAGAAAGATAGTTACTGTGTCCCCGGAGGGATTTTTACCCCGTAGGCAACTATGTTGTCCTTCGGGGCGCCCCCCAACGGCTGGTTCGCCCCGTAAAATGTTTCTTGTGCCTCTGGAGGGACTCGAACCCCCAACTTCAGGTTCGAAGCCTGATGTGATATCCATTTCACTACAGAGGCATCACGGGGTAAAAAGCCGATCTTATCCAAAGCAATGATACTTGCCCCGTAGCAAACTACAAGTTCTGCTACTGGGGTCCATTTCATCCCGCACCACCTACGCATAGGTGTGGGGATTCACCACGGGGACAGACAATATCCTCATAAGCAATTGTTTTACGATTGCGCCACGGGGACAGGACTTGGCTTCGCGCATTCACGATAGCAAAATCTTGTACCACTAATCAATACAAAACACCCCGATTTAGGTCGGGGTGTTTTGGTTTCCACTCGGTGCCCTCTCTTATGAGTCCACGAAGGGGGGTTCATAGACTCACGAGAGAGGCGGAGCGAGGAAGAACGAACTCCGCCTCTCTCCGCCGCGACCCGAAAGCCATATTGTCGATAGGTTGAACCCATCTCCCCTTGCCCCTTGCCACAGGACTAGACGAGGAAAATGAA
>JAHJZF010000036.1 GCA_018826645.1 Patescibacteria group bacterium
CTTACGGCCTCGCAAAAGAAATCTCTCGACGAGATTCTCCAAGACATAAAGATGGGGCACCCCATGAATCGCCTTCTTCAAGGAGATGTGGGCTCTGGCAAGACTATCATCGCTGGCATTGGAGCACTTCTCACAGTCCGTCGAGGATATCAATCCGCCTTCATGGCGCCCACTGAGATTCTTGCCCGTCAACATTTCCAAACGCTTATTAAGTTTTTTGAAGAATATAGTGGAGGTATCGCCCTTCTAATCTCTAAAGAGGCGCGTGTTTTCTATGGCGATGGGCTCGAATCAACCATTAAAAAACCTGAACTTATTAAAAAGATTCGTTCGGGTAAGGTGGGTATCGTTATTGGCACCCACGCCCTCATACAAAAAAATGTTGTATTTAAGAATCTAGCTTTTGCCGTAGTAGATGAACAACATCGTTTCGGCGTTGGTCAACGCGCCAATTTAGCTGGAAGCGAGAAGATATTGCCCCACTTCCTTTCTATGAGTGCCACTCCCATACCGCGCACCTTAACTATGACAATCTTTGGCAACCTAGACTTATCTCTCATCAACGAACTTCCCAAGGGGCGCAAGCCAATCACCACCAAAATTGTTGACGCCAAAAATCGCGACAAAGCATATGATTTTATCCGCGAACAAATTAAATCAGGACGACAAGTATTCGTAATCTGTCCTCGTATCGAAGACCCCGAAGGAGAAGCGGCTTCCTACGGGGCAGGCCCCGAAGAACAAGTCGAAGCTACTTCTAGTCAAAAATCTGCTTGGGCAGTCAAAGCCGTTAAGGTTGAATACGAAAAATTATCTAAAAAAATCTTTCCAGAGCTCAATGTGGTTATGCTCCACGGCAAGCTCAAGACCGAAGAGAAGACAAAAGCTATGCACGCCTTTGCCGAAGGCAAAGCGGATATTCTTGTTTCAACTTCTGTCGTGGAGGTGGGAGTCGATATCCCCAACGCCACCATCATGATGATAGAGGGCGCTGACAGATTTGGTCTCGCTCAACTTTATCAATTCCGTGGACGCGTAGGCCGAGGCGAACATCAATCGTATTGCCTCCTTTTCACCGACTCAAAATCCGGACAAACCCACGAACGTCTTAAATCGCTCGTCACCGCCGAAAACGGATTCGAACTTGCTGAGATGGATTTGAGACTCCGTGGTCCTGGAGAATTTCTAGGCACTACCCAAACAGGCATGCCAGACCTAGCTCTCAAGGCACTTCAAAATCCCGAGCTTCTCAAAACGGCCGAAGAAAAAGCAAAAAGTCTTCTTAAAGAAGACCCTGATTTTAAAAATTCTTCTCTTTTAGAAAAGAAACTCGCCCAATTCAAACGCGAGATTCACTTAGAATAGATTCACATAAACCTTACCCCACCCCTCCGTACACAAAACTATTAATAATATTTGTATCGCTACCATCGACTAACAACTCCTGATTAGCTACCAAATACACTGTTCCACCATCATTACCCAAAGATTGGCTCCAAGACATATCTACTCCCTCACACGGAACGTCACTACTACAGCTCATACCAACCACAAACCCTTCTCTCGCAACAATAATCATTCCTGACTCAAAATTCTTTTTTTTAATTTCTGAGATATCTCCACCAACTTTCAAATATTGCAAAGAGTAATTTTCTAACAAAACATCTTCTTCCTCGTTGTTTAATAGACGCACTCGCTCCTGCCCATCGTCTGCACCCTCAACATCATAAATAATTTCTGCGATTTGTAGGCTTGGCAATACCATCGGTTCTTCTTCATTGCCGTCTTCACCCTCGTCACCCCCTTCATCTTCGTCCGTAGACTCGTCATCCTCTTCTGGAACATCTTCAGACACAACCGAATTCTCTGCTCGTGGAGTGCCCATAATTCCACCTTCTCCAATTCCTTCATATGTGCTCCATGTAGATACGTCTACCCTCTCGGCAGTTCGATAGTCTGGAGAGGTCGTTCCGCCAACGTTTGCCCAATTTGAACCGACATCAACCACTTCATCCACAAGGTTGCACGAAGCATCAAATAATCGAAGTGTTTCTCCTTCATTTTGGATAACTCCCGTATAAACTTTATCTACAGAGGCACTACCAACCTGATACGAAGCGCTTGCGTCGTCCGTAGTCAAAATGCGTTTAAACAATAAGTAGTCTTCTATCCTGTCTCCATCCTTAAAAACAATCTGAACCTCACCATTCTTATCTAAGAGTTGCCATCCCGAGAGAGAAAGGCCTCCTCGAATCGAAGTTTGCAACTCTATCCACTCTTCAAAAGTAGATGAAGCCGTCCCAGCCCATGCAACCTCGTTTATTAACACGATGCCAGTAGGAGAATTTAAATCATCTTGCGAGCAATAATTAAATTCCACTTCTGTTGTCGGAGAAGAAGCATTCGATCCTCCACCCGAAGAACCCGAACTACCACTGGAGGGATTATTAATATTTTGAGGGGTACTATTTTGTGCCCGCGGTGTTCCCATCACTCCGCCACTCCCCGAACCACTATATGTGTGCCAACTGTTAACACCTCCTCTCTCTGCCGTTTTATAATCAGGAGATGCGCTACCACCAACATTCGACCAATTGCTCCCAGCCACGACTTCATCTACCAACCTACACTCATCATCAAAAAGCCTTAAAGATTCATTACTATTTTGTATGACTCCTTTATAAGTTTTATCAACAACCTCTCCAGCAATAGAATATTTATTTCCTGAATCTTCTGAGGACAATATCCTTCTAAGAAGAAAATAATCATCTACCTCGTCGCCTTGTCCGAAAACAATCACTATCGAGTTTTCTCTATCTAATAATTGCCAATTATCTATATCGATAGGTGCAGAGTTGGGATTGTATAACTCTATCCATTCTTCAGAAGTATTTTCGCTTTTTCCTGCCCAAGCCACTTCATTAATCAGAACTTCGTGTGTCGGCGCATCTAATCTTTCTTGAGAGCATAAAGAGAACCCGCCTCCAATTGCATCCTTATCATTAATCTCGTCTTCATATTCATTAACTATCTCTGTGATTTGAAGACTATTCTCGCGCCCCGGAGAGCCCAAGATGCTGTCCACGATAGATTCGCTGTATGTATACCAACTCAAGCTGGAACCACGCTCCATAGTCCTTCTATTTGTAGAATCTCCGGCTGGCCAAGAAGAATCCGCCAAAACCTCGTCTTCTAACTCGCAATCACTATTAAATAGGCGTAGTCCCTCGTCTTCATTTGAAAGGTTGCCACTATAGATAAGGTTAGCTATTAAATTGGGGACAGAATTGTCGTCTGTGCGCTCTAAAAGATAGAAGCCCCCTGGAGATAAAAAAGCGCCTCGTGAAAAAATGATTTGAATCTGCTCGTCCTTATCGACTAACTGCCAACCGCTTAAATCAACTGTTTCGCTAGATAAATTCTTAAGTTCAATCCATTCGTCGCTAGCGCTCAGATCCTCACTCTCTAAACCACCCATCCAAGCCACCTCGTTAATAATCACGCTACTTCTCTTTGGCTGGCCCTCCATAATTTGAAATCGGCACAAGGTATGTGTGGCTAATTCTTCTTTAGTGGCCCTCGCAACGACTCCGTCGACATCGAGACCCTCTCTTCCAGAGAAAACCCTATCTGCTTCGTCTGAAAAAAGATTCGATGGAGTGAAATTCTTTGTATCGATAACTTCCACGAATTCACTACCATTATTTGGAAACATGTTTGACCACGCCTCTCCAATAACCGCTAAAAATTTAGGCGGCGCTTCCGCACCGCCCATCAGATATCCACTCATCCCAACAAAGACTATCGAAACCAACCAAAATGTTGGTATCAAATATTTTTTGGGAGATCTTATTTTAATAACCTCCTCAACAAAGTCTTCCCCCTCGAACCCTTCCATTAATTAAAATTATACCCAAAACTCTAAAAACAATTAAACCTCTTTTTAATACATCACACTTATACTCTCGACCGAGAGTATAAGTGTGATGTACTTTTTCATTCGATATCTTTTAGTGAACCGCCCTTAACAACGCTAAGAATTTCAACATACTCTAATAAATGACGTTTTTTCAATTCGCTTAAAAATCTTTCTGGTAATTTAACCTTCCCCACCCACACGCTTTGCTGAAGAAGCTTAAAACCTAGATTCTTAAGCGCTGACCTTAGCCAGGATCTCTGACTAGCTATTTCTTCTGGTATATCAAATGTAACCATTTTAAGAATATTGTCGGCCTCTTTCTCATAATAATTTTTATCGTTCAAAGTATTTTTACCTTGATTGGTGGTCCTCCATTTACCTTCTTTTTGCTCAATTAATCCTTGTTTTTTCAATCTATATAAAAGTGAATTAAAACCCGCTCTTCTTCTTTTAAGTTCTTTTGGCTTTTTAACTCCACGACCACCCCTCCTTTGGACCTCATCTAGCTTATACATTATTTGATTGTGCGAAGCGCCGTAACCAGCCTCCATAATCGCCACAAAAAGTTGTGCACTGGTCATAGTGGCGTCGGACAGAAATTCTAATATTTTCTTTCCTTGTTCGCTTTTCATTATTTAATAGTATATCAAAACTTCACGGCCGAGAGTATAAGTGTGATGTACTTTCCTGTCTCTGAAAGTTTGTATTACTTTCGGGATTGGCCGGTGATTTTGTCGTAAATGTTTAAAACTGCCTTTATAGAATCTCCGGCGGAAATATTATTTTGCTTATATAGCACGTCTGACACATCTCCCGCAGCCCAAATACCTGAATCCGAAGATTGCATAGTTTTGTGATTAACTACCACCTCTCCCCATTTCCCCAGCTTTACCAAGTCTTTAACCATGTCACTGTTAGGAAGTGAGCCTATCTCTACAAAGACTCCTCCGAGCTTTAATTTTTTAATCTTATCGGTCTTAACATCTTTATACTCAAGCCCTGTCACAAATTTATTACCAAATATTTCTCGCACTTCAGAATCGAATATAATTTCTACCTTCTCGGATTTCCTAATTTCGTCTTGAGTAACGGCGTCTCCTTTTAACTTCTCCCCCCGATGAATCAGATACACTTTTGAAGCATAGGTTAGAAGGTCTAGAACGGCCTCTAGGGCGCTATTTCCCCCGCCAATCACAGCCACTGCCTTATCTTTAAAAAGCGGGGCGTCGCAAGTGGCGCAATAAGCCACACCTTTGCCATCAAACTCCTCTCCTCCAGGAACATCCAGTCTTCTACGACGACTACCAGAAACGAGCAATATGTTTTCCGTCTCATATTTTTCTCCCTTTTGTGTCGAGACTCTATAGCGTCCTTCTTTTATTTTCTTTATTGTAACTACCCTGTCCCCTTCAACTATTTCAATATCTTTTTTGTGTGCCTTGAGGTGTGCCTCCATCTTCTTAGCCAAATCAAAGCCAGAAATTGATTGGTCGCCAATCCAGTTTTGAACATCATCAGACACCGCAGATTGCCCACCAAATTCTTCAGCTATTAACAAAGTCTTTATCTTTTTCCTGGCGGCATAGATTCCAGCAGAGATTCCACCGGGTCCACCGCCAATAATAATCAGTTGATACATAAGAGATATCTTAAAGGATGCCTCCTTAAAATAAAACCTCCCCTTAATGGGGAGGTTTTATTTAATCTAATTAAGTTACCAGTCTATAGAGCTGGGGCAGCCTCTTCTGGGGCCTCAGGGGCCATAGGGGCTTCCTCAACAGGAGCAACTTCAGGTGCTTCGGGAGCAGCTGGAGCTTCCTCCGGCATAGCAGGTACATCCATTGGCTCGTCAGCAGGAACATCTACAGGAGCATCCGTGACAGGAGCATCCATAGGTGTGTCCATTGGCTGGGCCATTGGATCGTCTTGTAATCTTATGTCCATTGGTATGTTACAGACCGGGCAGGCTCCGGCTTCGTTGCCAATATTCTTACATTGTCGACATTCGTAAGCCATTTCTGCCCGAAGTTTTAAGCGACCTTTAGTGCTTTTTCTATCTTTCCGCGATTGAACCCTACTAGAATCTGTCCGTCGATGTCAAATACTGGTACTGCCATTTGCATAGATTTCTTTACCATTTCTTTCATAGCCTTATTGTCTTTGGTGATGTCCACCTCAATAAAAGAAATATTCTTCGTCTTGAAAAACTCTTTAGCCACCTTGCAATATTTGCAGAAGGGCGTTGTGTACATCTTTATAATCATTGGGTGGAATTTCCTTTATTGTACAGGCGTTTCTTTATATCTACGAATAACTTGCATTACTTGGCTGTCTTCGCCGATCTTAGCTATGAACACCACCTGGTCACGATTTATCTGAAGCTTGTCTGGACCCCAAAAAGCAATCAAGTTAAGAGGAACTACCTGAAGAGTAGTTTGGCCCGGGTTCTCTGAATCAGGGACAGGCTGAATCACATGTACGTCCCCTAATTGAAGTTTGGGAAAACGATCAAGCTGACCAAAATAGGTGTCGCCGTTAGTGAGGTGGACGGCAACGTAAGATTTAGTAAGTATTTTATCGGCGTATAGATAGCCCCCAACCAGAAGCACTCCTAAAAACAAAACAGATAATATAATAACTATTTTTTTACTCATTAATTTATTTTTAATTCTCTTTGCCATGCCTTTACGTTGAACAGTAAGCATTATAAATCTATCATTATAGATATGGCAAACTCCAAGTTGGGGAAATTTCTTTTAGACAACACAACCACTTCTCAAACCATAGCTAAAAATACGTTTTGGCTCTCTTTTGGTGAGATAACCGGGCGGCTTCTAAGAGTTGGGCTTATATTCTATGCAGCGAGGGTGCTTGGTGCTGCTGGCTATGGAGTTTTCTCATATATGACCAGTCTTGCTGGAATATTAACGATCTTCGCAGACTTAGGGCTAAGCGGAATACTCATAAGAGAGGGTGCAAAAAGCGAAGAACTCAGAAAAACATATTTCGCCACATCTCTTTTCATTAAATTAATTATTGTCACCGGCAGTTTTGTTGTCATTATCCTGGTCGCCCCTCTTATAACGGATATTCCATTATCTAGAACTCTTATATACGCAGTGGGATTATTGATAGTCTTCGATTCCCTTCGAGGATTCGGCAACGCCATTTTTCGAGCCGAAGAACAAATGCAATACGAAGCGGGGACCAGCATACTTACACAAATTATAATTGTTGCCGGAGGAATATACACCTTAACCTTTACGCCCTCACCAGAGAGCCTAGCAATTTCTTATGCGACTGGTTCAGCTGTAGGATTAATAATTGTCTCTTATTTGGTTAGAAAATATATTAGGGGTGTTTTTAAATTCTTCCGAAAAGATTTAATAGTA
>JAHJZF010000037.1 GCA_018826645.1 Patescibacteria group bacterium
ATCCATTGGCGGACCTCTTCCTGGCAGGACGAATATCATCATAAGTAGAAACAAGAATTTTAAGGCTGACGGCTGTCTTGTGTCTGACTCTCTAGAGGGGGCAATAGATGAAGCGAGAAAATTAGACACGGATGAAATATTCGTAATTGGTGGTGGACAAATTTATGAACAGGCACTTCCATTGGCGGACAAGCTTTACCTGACTCTAGTCGAAGATGAGCCCAAAGCAGATACGTTCTTTCCGAAATATGACGGATTTAGAAAAACCCGCGAAGAGCGGGGTTCTCAAAAAGAGCTCAAATTTTCTTGGGTAGAGCTTGAAAAGGATTAACCCTCTACTTCGATGCCCATAGAGCGGGCCGTGCCTTCGATTATCTTCATGGCTGACTCAATCTTGTCGGCGTTGAGGTCCTCCATTTTCTTCTCAGCGATTTCTTTAACTTGAGCCCTAGTCACCTTCCCTACTTTATTTTTGTTTGGTTCACCAGAACCTTTTTGAATATTGGCTGCTTTTCTAAGCAAATCTGAAGCTGGAGGAGTTTTAAGCTTGAAAGTAAAACTTCTGTCTTCATAGACAGTTATCTCTACTGGGATAATATCTCCGCCGAGCTCTTTGGTGGCGTCGTTAAACTGGACACAAAAGTCTTGGATACCAATCCCGTGCTGTCCAAGGGCTGGACCTATCGGGGGCGCAGGATTAGCCTGACCAGCTCGAATCTGTAATTTGATTTCTGTTATTACTTTTTTTGCCATTGTTATAATTTCTTGATTTGGAGCGAATCTAACTCCACGGCAGTATCTCTTCCAAATACCGGGACCATCACTTTAACTCTTCCTCTGGCTTCGTCAACTTCGGCTACTTTGCCGTCGTAGTCTTTAAATGGACCGTCGATTATTCTAACCGTCTCCCCCACTTTGACGTCAAACTCCAACTTCGCCTCATGAGAACCCATTCTTGCCATTAATGATTCTACTTCTTCAAAAGAAAGTGGGGTTGGATTCGTAGAGTCCGCACCAACAAATCCTGTTACTCTCGGCGTATTACGCACCACATACCAAGAATCTGGCTCCATAGTCATCTGCACTAAGACATACCCCGGATATATCTTGTCTTCTATCGTTACCCTCTTACCACTTCTGATAGTGATTTTTTTCTCCTTAGGGACAATGATTTTAAAAATCTTATCATTCATCTCGAGAGAATCTACTCTCTGTTTTAAATAACGCGCTACGGCATCTTCATATCCGGCATACGTATGAATAGCGAACCACTGAGAGAGACCTTTCTCTTCTTTCTTTTGTACTTCTGTCATTTTTACAAAATAATTTTTTCCAATAGATAAACAAAGCCATAGTCTAGGGCTCCTAGATAAAAAGCGATAACAAGAGACACGATTATGACAACTACAACTAAAACACCCGCTTGCTTTCGGCTCGGCCAGTTTATTCGTTTAAATTCTCGAATTGATTCTTTAAGAAACAAGCTTAATTTACCAATCATATGCGAATTGAATAATAGCTAAATCGACTCTTTGGCGCAAGGTCTGTTTAGGATTTTAAGCTAATTTTCCGATGAAAAACCAAAATCCCCCAGGACGCCTATGCATTGACCCGCCTACCCAACGTGAACACCTCACCCCCTATCGGCTGATTAGTCCCCGGAAAGAGTATGAATTGTCCTTTCTTGGCGATATATTCGATGTCGCCATCAGTTGCAATTAATTCACCCTCTTGGGGCTCGTCAAAATTCTTGAATTCTTTACTAAAGGCGAAGTCGTCATTTTGTTTATATATCTGCTCTTCGACCATAACGAAATCTTGGTCTTTTCGAGGTTCCGGTTGATATTCTTCAGGGATGGCGTTAATACAGCCGAAATACTTTAGAAAACTATAAATCGTTTGTATGGCTAGGGATATGTACTCGTCTACTCTGTGGAGAGACCCACACTCTGCGCCCATACCTGGTTTGCCTATGGTTTCCATATACCAGTCCGTACTCCCAGGGTGTGTTTTATTCCAGCCAGTGCTAACTATCCTAAATGGTAGTTGCTTGGCTAAATCATACATATCCGGCCGACAGATTAAGAAGGGCTCACCGCTTGGGTCATTAAATGAGTGAACATCTAATATGGCGTCTGATTCATCCATAATCGCTTTAAGTTCTTTTGCCCGCTTAAATTCGGGTACATCTTTTTCTAAGTCTTCTTTAAAGATGCGATTCATATTCATATTCACCTCTCTCTTATTCACTTCCAGAGCCAATGGATTAGCAATAACGAAGTGAACCTCGCCCGAGTCTATGGAGATATTCGGTAAAAGTTTTTCGAAAGCCCTTACGCCGACCGTTTCATTCCCATGAATGGCGGCGAACACAGCCAAGCGTGACCCTGACTTATTTCCTTTAATTATTGTTTCTAATTCCATGGTTATATTGTACATCAATCTTTTTGATGTTGGCCCCTAGTATCTGTTTACCCCCTGTGTTGAGGCCCAGACAACGTTCTTTAGGCTCTTCCAGTATATCCAAATTGGGCCCTCCGGTCGGTCTCAACTAGTTGCTGGGGGTCTAGGAATCTAACCCTCCTCGTACTCTGAACCTATCTCTTAATTGTTGGCCTAGGAGACGGGGAAATGTTTTCTACTTAATACATTATCTTTTTAATCTACTGTTTGACTATTCTACTTAAAAATTGCACGCTTTTGACAGATGGGAGATCTCCGGATCTCCTTCCTTGACAAATTAATAGGGATTACAAAGGAGAAAGACCCAATGAAAAACCAACGACCCAGACCACACCAAATCACCAATTGGCCCATAATCGGCTTGGCGGTGATGGCGGGTGCACTGGTACGCATAGTGCGCAGAAAGCAATTCGCCGCCGCGCGAGAGCGTGACCTTCGAGATCACCGCCTTCTGTGATAGCCCATACATCACCGGCACACCAGAAAGTGAGGTGAAACAAGATGTGCCCTAGTTTGCCCAATCTGACAGTACAACAAATCAAGGACACCATTGTCGAGTTTCACGGGGACAGAGGATATAGGCTTTTCGAGCCCTTCCCTCTCGTTTCTACCGACCCGACAGTCCTGTTCGTGAACGCGACTATCACGCCCTTCAAGACCTGGTTCACCAGCAACACCACCTGTCCAGAAGACTACGCCTTAATCCAGGGATGTCTCAGGATGGGTGGTGCAAACGAGCTGGACTTGGTTGGTATCAACCCCTACTACTTCACGTTCTTCGAGATGTTCGGTAGCGGAATGTTCCGAGCTGACCACGAGGAAGCTGTGGCGTACCTGCTGGATTTTCTCATGGCTTTCGGTATCAGTGAAGATCGTTTGTATTTCACAACACCGATAGAAGGGAAATTCCAGAGAGCCCTGAAGCGAAACGGGGTTAGAGAAGATCGGGTTTTCCAGTTGGCCGAAAACGATCACTTCTGGCAGGAATGGAGATTCGGCACGCCAGGACCAGTCGGACACGGCTTGACGGTTGTCCTGTCTCGTTCCTCCAAGCAGGTCGAGTCAATCGAACAACTAATAGTCGAAGATGACCAATTCCTGGAACTACTCAACCTGATACATGTGCACTCTGAGAGTCTGGCGAGTGGAGAGGTAGTGCCTATCGCTAACCCGGGTTTCGAGCTCGGTATTGGGATAGAACGTCTTGCGGCAGCACTCCAAGGCTGCAATAGCTATCTTATTGATAGCATCCGCCCACTCGTTCAAACAGCAGAAGAATCCCTGCTAGCCCAGGGGGGTGTAGATAATACACCCATTGCCAGAGTCTGCGCTGATCACTTCAGGGCGATTTGCGTTCTCTCGCTGGGGGGGCTCAACCCATCCAACAAGGGTCACGGATACGTGCTTAGGAAACTAGTACGCCGATTCGTGGGAACTATCTGGGCGCATATTGGAGAGATCACGACAACCAAGACCCTGGTTGAAGATCTGTCCCAAACACTAGCAACACATGGGTGCCTCACTGGTATTCATGAGTGCGCTGATGTTGTGGATAGAATCGTCCAAGAAGAGCAGGCTCTTTCGAGGGTCCTCAAACGGGCAAAGCAACACGTACTCCGATACCCAAATACATCAACGTACGTGTTACATGACACGTACGGGGTGCCCGAGAAACTGGCGCCACTACTTCTGAAAGGAGGTGAGCTATGAGATATTGGAGCCACTCAGAAATCCGCGAGACATTTCTGAAATATTTCGCGGACCACGACCATCTGGTAATCGGCAGTAGATCGCTAGTTCCAGTTGATGATCCCACTCTCCTCCTTGTCAACTCAGGAATGGCACCATTGAAGCCATTCTTCACGGGTGAGCAGGACGCACCACGGAAACGCCTCTGCAATATACAGAAGTGCGTCCGGACTAATGACATTGAGAGTGTGGGCGATCGGCACCATCTCACCTTTTTCGAGATGATGGGAAACTGGTCAATCGGCGACTACTTCAAACAGGAGGCCATCGAGTTTGCTTGGCGACTAATCAGCGAAGGGTTCGGTTTCGATACCTCGCGCATCTACGCCACCGTGTACGGCGAAGATCGCAAGCTACCGGAGATACCATCGGATGATGAATCTCTGAGGATTTGGGAGACGTTGCTCCCGCCAGAGAGAATCATCCGTCTTGGCGCCGAATCGAACTTCTGGGGACCAGCTGGAACTTCTGGACCGTGTGGTCCGTGTACCGAAGTCTTCTTTGATCGAGGAGAAGAATATGGATGCGGACAACCAACATGTGGTCCGGAATGTGAGTGCGGGCGTTTCCTAGAGATATGGAATGCGGGCGTCTTCATGCAATACGACCTTCGTGGGGACGGAATGTTTGCGGAGTTGCCCTTCAGAAGCGTTGATGCGGGAGCTGGTCTCGATCGCTTCTCAATAATCCTTCAGTCTGTAGACTCAGTCTACGAAACCGATCTCCTCAAGCCCATTGTGGAGATCGTTGTATCGGAATCTGAGTTACCGGCTGATGCTAAATCGGTACGCATCATCACTGATCATGTGCGTTGTGGCACCCTACTGATTTCCGACGGCGTCCAACCAGGAAACTTGGGAAAGGAATACGTTCTAAGAAGACTTCTTCGCAGAGCGTTTCTTCACTCCAAGCTCGCCGGCGTAAGTTCGGAGACATTGCTGACAGCGGCCGCAACCGTGCGAGAACTACTCTCGCCCTACTATCCCGAGGTGAAGGATTCGGGGGAACTGGTAAGACACACGATTGAGAAGGAGCACGCAAGCTTTGAGACGACGCTTCGTCGAGCAATGCGAGAGCTCGAAAAGATCGTTGACAGTTCAAATGGCTCCATAACTGGTGCCGACGCCTTCAGACTGCACGACACGCTTGGACTCCCACTCGAAATGACTAAAGAACTCGCGCACGCGCGTGGGCTAACCGTCAACGAGAAAGAGTACAAGGAGCAGCTTGAGGAACATCGTCGCCGGAGCCGTGGCTAGATCCAACCTATTGAAGGGATTGTCCCGCGGGACAATCCCTTCAATAGAACTTAACTCCCAAAAAGAGTTACTTGTTCTTCATTCGGTCTTTTACGAGAGATAAATATTCCATACGATAGATATTTGTGATTTTCGTTAAACAAACTCATTATTTTAATTAATCTATTTTTTAGAACATCTTCTTCTACGGTATCTAGGCTCTTCCCCATTGTCATGAGGGAAGAATATTTCTTTATTTCATCATCACTTACGCTAGAGATACTTTTGTTAATAGTTAGATATTCTTCTAGGCCCACTTTTTCATAAATATTTAACCAGTAATCCTTATCCCAAGGCTCTATTTTAATTCCCATCATATCATTAAGACTCTCTATCAAGTTTATTGGTGGTGTCTCTCTATAGAAGAAGTTTATATCTGCAACAAAACCCCAAGTTTTTATAACTCTCGCGTACTCTTTTAAAGCAGTCTCTTTATCGTCTACGAACGCGGTAGAGCCACCAGAAAATACCACATCAAACACCCCATCCGAGAAAGACAATTTCTGTGCATCTCCTACTATAAATTTGATTTTTCCTGGAGTCTTATCCTTTTTAAGTAATTCTTTTGCAGTAGATATCATTTCTTTACTGATATCTATACCAGTTATGGTGCATTTTGAGAGATGGGCTATCTCGAAAGTACAATATCCAGTATTACATCCCACGTCTAAAACATTAGATTTATTATTTATAAAACAATTTTGCACGACCTCTCTAATAGAAGATTTTCCTCCTGGTGGTCTGTTGGTTTCTTCAAGAAATGCCATGAGCTCTACATAAGACATATCTTCTATTTTTTTTCTTGTTCTCATATTTTTGTTCCAACTCCAGTAAATAGCCATGATAGCGCACTCGTCCTAAAGAATTTTGCTTTGCTAAGTTTGATGGCCCATTTGTGCGGTAAAAATGATGGGAGCCAGTAACTGAATGTCTCAATCTTAACATTCTTTAGACCAGCAGTCTCCATAAGTTTTATCAACTTCCTGCGAGTTATATAACGTTCAGAGCCCTTCCCTTCGGTGATCATCCAATACAAAGATTGAGGGGACAGAAGACTAGGAATAGTTATTAGGACTTGTCCACCAGTTTCGACCATAGACATCATGCTTTTTATTAGTGCGATAGCTCCCTTATCATCGTAGTGTTCTATCACGCCACAATTCCAAGCAATATTATATTTATCATTCGTTTTGAAATCTAACAGATTTGCTTCTATAAATTTAATTTTTTCTTTAACCTTCAATCGCTCGCTTACCAGTTTCGCATAATCTAAAGCTTTGCTAGAGTAATCCATGACGACAATGTTTCCTCCATCTCTTGCCATCAAGGAACCCTCATATCCCCCACCACAGCCGCACTCAATTATCTTTAAATCTTTGGGGCTTCCTATTATAGATTTATAGTGTTCATGCAAAGCATCATTACAATGGAAATCCCACTTATCATTAATCTCAAAGATTTCTCCATGCTTTTTGAAGTAACGATTCATTTTATCCCAGTGCAAGTCCCAAAATCTTTCGTCTCCTAGTTTAATATCTTTTTGGTGAGGGAAGATGAAATCTATAATTCTAGTTAAAATCCTAGACACTATCTTCTAATAATCCTTTTAGATATTTTCGATGGAGTGAACTCTGCAGCGATCTTGTCGAATAGATCTTTGCATATTTGAGAATTGTCTTTGGTGTAATTACACAAATACACATCTAGGGTAAGTGCACCTAATTCTGGCCAAGTATGAACGGCAATATGCGACTCAATAAGACTCACAACTCCCGTGAAACCTCCACCAGGAAATTCATAATAAAAAGTTCCAACCTCTGTTAATCCAAATGATTTAATCAACTGATTCAATGTGCTTTTTACTTTCTCCATATTTTTGAGAGATTCCGTATCTTCAGTTTCCATATACCCCAATACTTGGATACCTGTTATCTTCTTCTTTATCATCTAGCTTGTTGATGCAACTCCAGATTCCAAAATCTCGAAAGAATTGTTCTTGGAATTTATCCAAGCTTGAACTCCAATAGGAACGGTAATCATTGGGTCAGAATGTCCAATATTCACGTTATATAATATCGGGAAGGTATATTTTCTTGTTCTATTTTCTATTATCTCGATTAGCTTCTTTTCTGAATCTTCTGCGTAACCGAACGGTCTTCCCACTATCATCCCAGATATAGAATCAAAAACTCCAGACAACTCAAGATCTGTTAAATAAGAATCGATGTTCTCTGGATTCTCGCCAGAAGTAAAATCATCACTACTTTCCGGTGTCTCCCAAAACAGAATAGAACCACTAAAGTCAGGCCAATATTCGGTTCCCCTAAGATGCATTATTGACGTTATACATCCCCCCATTATGGGACCAGTCGCCTCTCCGTCCTTAATCCATTGCCAGCCATTATTATCTTGCATCTTCCTTGGTCGTTCTAAATCTTTTTTCTCAAACCAGTCTAGAACCTCATCTGTCCACGTTGTTGAAG
>JAHJZF010000038.1 GCA_018826645.1 Patescibacteria group bacterium
CGACATAACCATCCATAAAAGCGGATAAAGACAAGTCGCTGCCACGCTGATTAGAAACAGGTGGATGAACAAATTTATGGTGACTTTTTTAGCAGTGTAATATGCAGCTACCTTCATCTCTATGCACTCCTGTACTTCCTCGACAACTTAAGCTGTATAAAAGAGACCACTACCAGGACCGCGCCTAAAGTAATGCCCTGGGCGCAGGCGTATCCGAACCTAGGTGAACCGCGCATCGCAGCCAGAATGCGTAAAACCGGCACCGAGGTGTATCCCGCCATCTCGCCACCGACTAAACCGATAATTAGCACGAATGCCTGCATCGTACCAAGAATAGTCAGTATCGCAACTAACACTGCAACCGGCATTATCAGCGGTAGGGTTATCCGGCGAAAGACATGCCAAGCGTTGGCCCCGTCAACCCGGGCAGCCTCATATAATTCTTTAGGAATAGTCTGCAAGCCCGCAAGAAAAATCAGGAACCCGAAACCAAAGCCCTTCCAACAGTGCACTATGGCGACAGTGGTCAAGGCAGTCTTGGGATCTGAGAGCCAGCTATGCACCAGCTGCGGGAATCCGCTGGCAATAAGTAAGCGATTGACCATATTAGCGCCTTCCACATCGCTAATAATGAACCTCCAGGACATGCCTACCACTATCTCTGATAGTATCGGCGGAATAAAGAAGATCACTTTATACCAGTTCTTCATCCGGATCTGACGGTCGCAGGCCAGGGCTAGCAAAAAAGCTATTGTATTCTGAAAGGTCAGGGCTATCAGGGAGATGTATCCGGCATTCCCCATCGCCTGCCACCAGTTCTTATCAAGGGTAAAAATCTCCTTAAAATTGTCCAAGCCGATAAAAACCCTGGTAGGAAGAATTCCGTCCCAGCTAAACATCCCCAGTTGAAAAACCCATATAAAGGGAATGACATAGAAAATGGTAAAGATGGTTAATGCCGGTAATACAAAAGCGTAATTTTCAAGCGAGTCTTTAATCCTCATCTGACTATTCTTTTCTTCTTTCGGCCTTTCGCCTTTCTTCTTCTACAAGTCTTTCTGCAGCCCTTCTTTCCTCCCTGCGCCTTTCAATCTGCACGCGAACTTCATGCGCCCTGGCTTCCGATATGTCAAAAGTCCAAATTATGAAAATGGCAGCTACCGAGGTCACAATGGGAATACCGACATCATAAATCCTCAACCACAACAAAGTTCCGGGTGCCTGGGCCAAACCCAACTCTTGCCGAAAACCGGTTGAGTTGATGAGAAATCCAGAGATAAGCGATGACAGCGCTACTCCCAGTTTGACCATCCACCAGTACACGGCACTAAACATACCTTCGCGCCGAGTGGAGGTTTGAAGTTCGTCAACATCGCAAACATCGGCAACCATTGAACTCATCAGCGTAAAGAGCGATCCTAAGCCGAACGTGATAAAAGGAGCAGCAATGAACAATAAATAAGGATGATTGGGATTATACCCTATCCATTTCAAGGCGTAACCTAGAATCGAAAGAGGGATGGTGACAAAGAATGTGTTTCTTTTTCCGAGCTTTCTAGATAGCCATACGGTTAAGAAAATGACACCTAGAGTACAGACAGCACTGAAAGTTCCATAGAAACCAAGCAAGACTCCACCCTTTGCATAGGCTTGATCAAGTACAGGGGCATTTTTAAAAACATAGAAAAAAACAACATAGAGGGTAAAAGCTGAGGCGCACATAAATCCACCAAAAATCAGTAAGGTGGCTAGGCAAAGCTTGACAAACGGCTTAGACCTAAGAGTTATGAGAGTCCCTCCAAAGAAGTCTTTCGTCACATTCCAAGCGCCCCTGACATCAGGCTTTGGCAAGGTATGAAAGTATTCTTTATTGAAAATGGCCGGAAGGATGCCACAGCCAATGATAACAACACCGATGATGATAGCCAGGACTCTACCGCCATGGACGATATCCGGAAACCACCCCCGGTTGTGCATAATGGCCCAGCACCAAGGAGCGATAAGCCAGGGCAATTGACCGACAAAATTGCTCGCCGCCTGCAAACGTGTCCGCTCATGATAATCAGGGGTCATTTCATAACCAAGCGCGATCCAGGGTATGGAAAAACAGGTAAATCCAATGAAATAGAGGACTTGGAATATTAAAAAATACCAGAAATAAAAAAATTCACCATGCCCCTTGTGTAACTGGAACATAAGAGCATAGAAAATACCCCCGGCAATCGCCCCAAAAAATATAACCGGTTTACGTCGACCCCAACGGGTCCTCAGATTATCAGAAAAATACCCGGTTACGGGATCTGATACAGCATCAACGATACGGGGAATGGCTCCCACCAAACCCACTAAAGCCGGGTTCACGCCTAATCCAAGGTTCAAAACAATAACCATCTGTCCAATAAAAGCAGCCTGAGAAGTATTGGCAAAGGCACCTATACTGTATACGGTTTTTTGAAAAAGAGGAACGCGATCTTTCTGGGCTGTGACGTGGTGTTTAGGCTGGCTAGCTGCTTGTCCCACTGATTGCCCCTTTCTTATTGACATCTATTTTTTTCTTACGCGCCATTTCCCGCTCTTTAACCGCTTGGGTTTCGGCCGCTACAGCTTCAGGAGTCTTTTTACCCAAAATGATAGACTGAATCCCCCTGTCCCAAGTCTCGATCACCATTGAAAACTCCGACATATCCCAGGCATTAGGATGAGTAGCGTACTCCTCCAGGTCCCGAGCAAACGCCAGATTGATGTTAGACATATATGCCGCGCTCTCTTTGTTTGCCGGCAAATTGTTGGTAGCCTCAGCCAGATATAACTGTTGGTCCTTATCCGTTAACCACTTTAGAAATTTAACTGCCTCTTTTGTGTTCTTCGAACGGGCATTGACCATAAAGGAAGAGCCTGCCCCTCCCCAGATAGCCATAGGATAATTATCTGAAGCCTTAGGTGGCAATATGGGCGCATATTTTAAATTAGGGTTCATCCCGCGGTACACATTCACGCACCATGAGCCGTTAAAAGCAAAAACTGCCTTTTCGTTGGCAAAAAGCTGTTCAGCTGACTTATTAATCATAGTTACGATACCGCTGGCCAATATTCCGCTCTCCTGCATCTGTTTAAAGAGCCCTAAAACCTTAATCCAGTCCGGATCGGTATAAGGAACTTCGCCTCTAATTGTAGCCAGCACCTTATCTTTACCCATAATATTAAAAGCGTAATTATTAGCCAGGCAATCAATCATCCATACCTCACCCCAGCCGGAAACTAGCCCCTGCATCTTCTTTTCCTTGATTTTTTTACCAACAGCCAGAAAATCCTCAAAGGTCTGCGGAGGCATTTCAGGATCAAAACCCAGCTCCTTTAACAGCTCTTTATTATAGACCATCTGAATAGTCATAATATCAATAGGAACCCC
>JAHJZF010000039.1 GCA_018826645.1 Patescibacteria group bacterium
AATAGGCTCTTTACACCATGATTAAAGAGCCAGAAAAAAAACCTAAATTGGTAGCGATTGTCGGGCCTAATGCATCTGGCAAATCTGAAATCGCCCTTGAACTATCTATTAAATATAATGGCGAGGTTATATCTGCCGACTCAAGACAAGTATATAAGGGGCTTAATCTAACTTCTGGGAAAGTACCAGGAAAATGGGAAAGAGAGGGTCTTAAACGCAAATTCGTGCATCAGGAGATCACCCACCACATGACAGACATGATCTCTTTGAGAAAACGTTTCACTGTCCAAAAATTTAAAACTAAAGGCACTAAAGCGATAGATATGGTTCTTAAGGAGGGCAAGCTACCGATTGTTGAAGGAGGGTCTGGCTTTTACATAGATACGCTTCTCCACGATATAAACGTTCCTAAGGTTCCTCCAAATCGTAAACTACGCAAGGAGCTAGAGAAACTGGATAATGAGACTCTTTTAAGAAGACTTTCTGCTCTTGATAGAAACACGGCTAAACGCATCGATCCAAGCAACAGGCGTCGCATTATACGAGCAATTGAAATTGTGGTAACGACTCGAAGCGCCATCCCAGAACTCAATATGACCGACCATAAAGAATCCCCCTATGACTTGCTCAAAATAGGTATCCGTTTCTCTGATGAAGAATTAAAAAGACGAATTGAAAGCAGGTTAAAAAGACGACTTAAAGAGGGCATGATAAAAGAAGTCAGATCTCTCCACAGAAAAGGAGTTAGTTGGCGCAGGCTTGACGAGCTCGGCCTAGAGCTTAAGTACATAGCCCAACATCTTCAGGGGAAATTAACACATGAAGAGATGAAATCGGCCCTTCTGTCACAAACTTGGCAATACGCAAAACGCCAGATAACGTGGTTTAAACGAGATAAAGATATTATTTGGATAGACGCTCCAGCAAAAGCTTCTTTACTAGTTCAGGATTTCCTCGCCCGCGAAGATTAGCCATCGTTTGGCCCAATAAGAACTTTAGAGCATTCTCTTTCCCTTTTTTAAAATCGTCTATAGCTTTTTTGTTTTCGGAAAGAACTAAATCAACGGCCCTCTCAACTTCGTCTTCTCCAGACTTAGAAAGATTACCGCTCTCTATAATTTGGCTAGGGTCAGCGCCGGTTTCAAACATCTCCTTAAGAACAGTTTTTACTATCTTAGATGTCGCCTCCCCTTTATCGATTAACAAAATAAGTTCAGCAAAATTTTCAGGAGTAATCTTCAAGCCCTCCCAATCGGTCTTACCCTCTTTCATTAAGCCAATAAGGTCGCTGTCTAAATAATTCGCCACAAGCGTTGTTAGCGCTTTATCCTTTTTCCCAATCTCAGACATTGCCTCTTCAAAAAACTCAGCTTCTCCCCTATCTCTTATGAGGCGCTCTAAAATATCCCCATCTTTGAAGCCATACTCTTTTTTAAATCTCTTTTTCTTCTGCCAAGGAAGTTCGGGTAATTCTTTTTCTAATTCCTTAATATCTATTCCGTCTCCGGATGTAAAATCCATTGGTGGTAAATCTGGCTCGGGTATATATCTGTAATCATTTGCCTCCTCTTTAATTCTTTGCGGGAAGCTTTCTTTCTTATTTTCATTCCAACCGCGAGTTGCTTGAACCACTTTTTCTCCTTTTTCTAAAATTTCTGTCTGCCTCTCTATCTCACTAGCAATAGCGTCACCCACTGCTTTAAAAGAATTAATATTCTTAAGCTCTACTTTCGTTCCTAATTTTTTACCTGAGCTGATAGATATGTTTGCCTCTACTCTCATCTGACCCTTATCCATATCTGCATCGGATATCTGCAAGTAGCGAAGCAAAAGCTGAAGCTCTCTAGCGAACAGAAGTGCCTCATCGGCCGATTTGATGACTGGCTTGGTCACCAACTCCATCAAAGGCACTCCTGCACGATTGAAATCAACTAAACTGCCATCTTCGGCGTGCGCCAAACGTCCCGTATCTTCTTCAAGATGGATTCTTTCAAGCTCCACATCCGCAAGCTTGCCTCCCTTAATGAGGGGTAAATCGTATTGAGATATCTGGTACCCTTTTGGCAGGTCGGGGTAAAAATAGCTTTTTCTATCAAATTTGGAGTGCTCAAGCACTTCCCCACCAACAGCTAAGCCCACCTTAACAATAGATTCTACGGCCTTCTTATTGATAACTGGCAGAGACCCGGGATGGGCCAAGCAAACGGGACAGACATTTGTGTTGGGTTCTGCGTCGTGTGGATCGTTAAGGCAACTACAAAACATTTTTGTCTGTGTCTTTAGTTCTGCGTGGATTTCTAGTCCTATGGTTGGTTTGTATTTACTCATTCATCAAATGATTTAGTTCCCTTAGCTTCTTTTGAAAAATATCCACCCGAGACAACAAGTTTAGCCTTAATTGTGGGATGGGGTTCGTAGCCTTCTAAGATTACGTGCTCTGTCTTAAAATCGTCTAAATTCTTAACCCCACTTTCTATCTTAACTTTTGGAAAATCCTTTGGCTCTCTCTGAAGCTGTTCCCTAACTGCATCTATGTGGTTTTCATAGATATGAATATCGCCAAAAGTATGAATAAATTCACCTGGTTCATTGCCAGTTAAGTGAGCAATTATTACGGTGAGTAGCGCGTAGCTAGCTATGTTAAATGGTACGCCCAAGAAAATATCTGCGCTTCTTTGGTAGAGCTGGCAGGATAGTTTTCCGTTTTTGATATTGAACTGAAACATGTTGTGACATATTGGGAAACGAACCGCTTCGCCCTCTTTTGCCATTCCATATAAATATTGGGGATCCCAAGCTGAAACCAAAGTATTATGAGCATCTGGATCACGTTTTAACTCTTTAATCACCCATTTTATTTGATCTACTTTTCTACCATCGTTAGCGGGCCATCTGCGCCACATTTCTCCGTATATATGATCCAGCTCACCGTATTTTTCTGCGAATTCGTCATCAGACGTAATCTTCTCGATAAACTCTTCTTTGGTCATCTCTGGGAGATCTCCATTCAACATAGACTCTTTATAAATCTTGTATGGATAATCGTCCCAAATATGGACTCCATTATCTATTAAATATCTAATATTAGACTTCCCCATCAAAAACCAATAGAGCTCATGCAGAACTCCCTTCCAATAAACTCTCTTTGTTGTGAGAAGCGGAAATCCTTCTCCTAAATTGAACCTCATCTGAGCACCAAAAATGCTATAAGTCTTAACACCAGTATTCTCGTCGGTTTGTTCGACGCCATTATCTAGAATCTCTTGGAGTAAGTCTAAATATTGATACTCTGGATGTGTTTGGTTTTTATTTGTCATTTCTTGGGTAAAACAAATCCATTCATTTGGTCCTCCTTATCATGATACCTTCCCGTTGCCTTATAGTCTGCTTCTGGTTTATCTGATAGTTCGGAAAATGTTAATTGAGCTATCCTCATGCCCGGCCTTAAAATTAAAGGCACATTATTAAGATTGCAAAGCTCAAGAGCTAGGTTTAGGTAGTGCCCAGGGTTTATAAGAGAAGCGGAGTTGTGCACTAGAAGGCCTATACGAGCAAGACTGCTTTTCCCATTAACTTCAACTAAATATTTATCCGAACCAAAATAGTCTTTCGAAAAGCCCACTACACTTACGCCTGGATGCAATACAAAAGGATCTCCATCCTTTATTGTCATCTCATATGTCTCTGGCAGTACCCCCCTTTCGGGGTCTATAGATTCTGTGGAGTGAAGATCTGTGATAATAAACTTGTTTCCAAGAAGGATGTCATAGCTTGCCGGCTGGAGACGCTCCTCATCGAAATCATTAATAGTAATGGCCCCCTCTTTGACCTCTTTTCTAATATCTTTATCTGAAAGAAACATATGAATTTATTCGATTATAAAAATCTTATCAGTTCCATAGTATTCCGACCAATTGTCATTGTAATAAGCGAACATTCTCTCAAGCCTGTCTTGGGCAAGCTCTTCTGCCCCAAGTTGATTCATTAAAGACCGAAGTTCTTCTATGACTGCATCTGCCTTAGAATTATCGTTAATAACTTTTTCGAATTCTGCTAGATAACCATAGCCTGCGTTTTTATCAATCGTGACATTGGCGCCCTTACAAACATACTCCTCTCTTTCTCTAGACCACTTTGCTTGATATTCAAATCCAGCCTCTATCAGAAGCCTATCAAGTTCGTCTAAACTCATGCCCCGAACCTCTTCCTCAAATTCCATTCTAGAGATACCGTTGGCGCTAGTCGTATCGTCAATCGATGCCTTGACCACCAAGAAGAGCTTCTTATTAAGTTGCCTGGTTCTTATAGAAAAATCTTGCCCATCCCTTATCACCTTCTCAAGCTTGTCGCCATTCTCTTTACTAAAAAGAGGTTTCGTTAGTTTGATAAACTTATCCATATCGCCATTAATAAAATAATGGTTAAGCTGTTTATTCTCTGTAATAATTTTTACCGAAGGATCTGCTTCAAGCATTTTCTTTCTTAATATCTCCGCCTCTTTAGACCCTCCTAACAAACTTTTTATTTCGATTTCATACATATTAGATATACTTTAACTAAATCGATTATAGTTTAGGAAATAAGTCATGGCAAAAATCAGCATCATAGCAGCTATCAGCAAAGAACGTCGGGCGCTCGGAAAACAGAACGAACTCCTCTGGCGAATATCCGAAGACCTTCAAAGATTCAAGCGGATTACGCTCGGCCACCCAATCATAATGGGCAGAAAAACTTATGAATCCATTGGCGGACCTC
>JAHJZF010000040.1 GCA_018826645.1 Patescibacteria group bacterium
ATCAAAGAAAATCTCTGCAAGAAGCCCATTAATATCTATTATAACCTCCTAAAGTGCGTTCTGGTAATTCTTAGTTCTCGGGCTGTGATAAACTTGATGTATATGCGCAAACGCACGTTTATTCTGCTCGTCTTGGATGGATGGGGTGTTGGTAGAAAAGACAGTTTTAATCCGATATACAAAGCTGACCCTCAAAACATTCGTCATATAAGACTAAATTATCCCGCAGGGACTCTGCAGGCCTCTGGCATCGCAGTGGGGCTTCCTTGGAACGAGCCCGGAAGTTCTGAGGTGGGACACATGACTTTGGGAGCTGGAAAGGTTATGTATCAGGATTACCCTCGCATCAGCTTGGCCGTTAGAGATAAAACCTTTTTTAAAAACGAAGAGCTTCTTCGAACCATAGAACATGCAAAAGTAAACAAGGCAAAAGTAAATCTAATCGGACTTATAAGCGAGGGGAGCGGGCATTCTGTATTTGAACACTTGGAAGCATTGATAGAACTAATGAATAACGAGGGCTCGGATTTTGCCTTACATTTGTTTACGGATGGCGTTAATGGCTCTCTCAAAAGCGCAGGGCGTTTTATCAACAGACTACCCCAAGAGAAGATTGGCAGTATCGCCGGGCGTCATTTTGGCATGGATAGCGATCTTCATTGGGACAGGACGAAACGTGCATATGAAGTAATGACAGGGATTACGAAGCAGGCTGATTTAACTTCCAATATAGCATCCTTTATAGAGTCGCTATATGAGAAGGGTTTAACAGACGAATTTATAAACCCCACTCTTATTAACGAGAAGCTTAAGATAGGGGAAGGAGATGGCGTTATTTTTTTCAACTTTCAGGAAGCCAGTATGCGTCAAATTACAGAGATGTTTGTAAATAAAGAGGCGGACGAAGGACATTTGATTCCGGAGAACTTACGTCTAACAACTTTTACCAACTATGGAGATCAGTTTGATATTCCGATAGCTTTTCCTGCAGACAAGGTTGTGGAGCCTCTCGGTAAAGTGATTTCGGATACGGGTCGGATACAGCTAAGACTGGCGGAGACGCAGAAATATGCCCATGTTACGTATTTCTTTAATGGAATGAACGAAGCTCCTTATAAGAATGAATATAGGGTGGTTATTCCGTCCCGAGAAGAGGCAAAGATTGACCAATATCCTGAGATGCGCGTGAGAGAAGTTGGGGGCAGGGTACTCTCGGCTATAAGCGAAGGTATATACGACTTCATCTTAGTTAATTTTGCTAACGCCGACATGATGGCGCACGTTGGTAATGTCGATGCCACTATCAAGGCGGTCGCTCACATAGATGAGCAGGTCGGACTTATTATGAAGGCGGTCTTAGATACGGAGTCTGTGCTAGTTATTACTTCTGATCATGGAAATGCCGAAGTGATGTTGGACGTAAGGACAGGATTAGTAGAGACGGGACACAATATTAGCCCTGTTCCCCTCTACGTTGTCGCGAATGGTTATGAGCGCCAGAAAACAGACGCACAGGCAGACGAGATAGAAAAAGTGAATACGGGGGTCTTATCCGATGTGGCGCCAACTATTTTAGAATTAATGGGAATCCCGAAACCCGAAGAGATGACAGGCATGAGCTTGCTTAAGCTTTTGAGATGATTTCCAATACGAAAACTTGCCATTTATAGGAAGGTTTGGTAATTTATTGCCAATGTTCCAAAACTCTTATATTGCCGAATTGGTCCACGACATTAGTTTTGCCGTTTTCCGAATTAGTGCGCTAGTAGAGCATACTTTCCTCAAAAAAGAGCTTGAAAAGTCTGCTGTAGACCTTTCTGCATATATAGACGAGGAAGCTATCCATAAAATGGAACGTTTAGTGGTTTTGGCTCAATCTATAGGAGAGATAGGGCAAGTTAATGCGGAAGTTATAATACGGGAGCTTGGGAACTTAAAAGACCTATTATTTGAAGAAGAAAGCGAGGAATCGCTAGAAGCAGACATTTCCGGTCTTTTCCAGAAAGAAAGTCAGCCATTGCCGTTTAAAAAGGAAAAAGTAAACGGCAATAAGACAAGCAGTAGTGTTAGTCCGAGTAAACGGCAAACGGAAATACTTAGTTATATACGGCAATACCCAGACGGTTGCCGTATGGCAGACCTAGCTGGCAACTTCCAAGAGGTGAGCAAAAGAACCCTTAGGAACGACGTTACTTCCCTTATAGAAGGAAGCCATATAGAAAGGATAGGGAATAGGGGTCCATATAGTTATTTGAAGGCATTGAGTCGGGGGGTTAATAATGAAGATGATTTAAATAATGATTCTCAAGAGATTAAGAGGGATGAGGGCCCAACAATTCTCCTTTCCGGCCCCCAAGTAGGAGTTTTTGACAGATTCGAATAAACGTGGTTTTATGCCGTATTTTACGGATTGAGGGGTGTAACAACGAAGTCTTCTCAAGCGTTGTAAAGTGTGTAGGCCAAGCCACGAGTTTTTGATAACTCACTCTTTTGAGGGCTTGAAGCTTATGGCTTGATATACTAAAATTCTTTTAAGTCCCTTAAAGGGGATTTAACTTCTGCGTTTTTAAAACGTGGAAGTACTAACAGCTTAAATCTAAAATGGCAGGTCGGTTGATCTACAAAGGTCCGCCTGTCGGGCTTTAAGTAGCGGCTTGTCCCGCTTGCAAGCGGAATGTAAAAATACCGCAAAGTCCTGCAAAACTTCAGTGGCGTAGGGCAAAGCTGTTAGGAGGTCTTCCGAGTATTGTCTTTGGTCGATGGCATCACACGGACTATTAAGATCTCAAGGATTTTAGCGCAAGCTAAAAAAGTAAAAATACAAATTAAAAATAAATGAGAAAATTAGCAACAATAGGTCTATCAGTTGCTACCGTTCTATCTTTAACTGGCGCAGGTGCTTTGGCTCCTCTCGCTGGTGCTGACACAATTTCTGATTTGCAGGCACAAATTACTGCTTTGCAAGCTCAGTTGTCAGCTTTGATGGGTGGTGGAAGCAGCTCAACGACCTGTTATGTTTGGAACGGTAGCCTAACATTAGGCTCAACCGGCCCAGACGTAACTACTTTGCAGAACTATCTCACTGGCACTGGCCACTTCACCTTTAGTGGTGGAGCAACCGGTTACTTTGGTCCGATAACTCAGGCCGCTGTAGCTGCTTGGCAGGCTGCCAATGGTGTAGCTCCTGCAGTAGGTTACTTTGGTCCAATCTCACAGGCCAAGTACAACACATTGTGTGGTACTCCAGCTGAAGGAGAGGGATCAACCGGCACAACTGGTCTATCTGGTGGCGCTGGTTCAGTCGACTACAGACTTTTGTCTGATTGGTCTGGCGAAGAAGTTGGTGAGGATGCCGACGACGTAAAAGTTGCTGGCATCGAAGTAGAGCCTAATGGTTCTGATGTGGAGTTTAATGCGGTTCGAGTCAACTTTGACGTTGGCACAGCCGACCAAGACTTCGACGAATACGCCAGCGAAGTTTCTGTCTGGCTTGATGGCGAAGAAGTCGGCAGAGTTGACGCCGACCAGTTCAATGACGATAACGCTTTCCAATACACGATTGGCTTGGATAGTGGCACAGTTGTTGAAGAGGACGAAAAGGCGAAGTTGGCAGTAGCCGTTTCAGGTGCCAAGAACATTGACTCAAACAATGTGACTGAAACCTGGACAGTTGACTTCACTCAAGTTCGCTGGATGGATGCCACAGACGCATCAGTTTCTGAAGATCCAGGCACAGGCACTCGAACCTTCTCGTTTGAGACTGCCGCTACAGCCAGTGATGTGGAACTCCACATCACAGCGGCTGACAATGATGCAGTCAACAAGGCACACTTGATTGACGTGCACGCCACTGAAAACACAAGGACAACTATTCTTGACTTTGAGTTAGAGAACAGTGGAGATTCCGACCTTGAGTACAAGGAATTTGGTGCCTTGCTTACTGGAAGCGCCACCGACCTTGATACTTGGATTGCTGGAGGCACTTCACCGCAGGTCTACCTCGTCCTTGACGGGACTGAATACGGTACTGCCAGTTGGCAGGATGACGCTGATGGTATCAGCATAGGTACCGCAGAGGATGTCTTGTGGGATGATGTTAACTTTACTCACTCAGCCGGCGAAACTGTCAGCGGACAGATTGAGATTGTCATCAGGGGTATAGACGAAGATCCCGCTCTAGGTGACACCATTTTCGCTACGCTTGGAGAGACCGAAACGGACCAAACCGCTTTGGTTGACGTTAGAGACGAATCCAACACCCAATTGGCCGACGCCGATATAACCGGTGCGGTAACTGGTGTGGCTAGTGAAATCCGCGACGTAGGATTTGACTTGACGCTTGTTGGAACTCCGACGGCTGTCAAGACCGATGGAAACGCCTCTACGGGTACCAGTGATTCTGTTGAGTACACCATCACATTTGATGTGAAGGCGTGGGGCGGAGACATCTTCATCGACAACGATAATCCAACTCGTGCCACAGCAACGACGCACAACGTTACGACATCTGTCAGCACAGGTACGCTTAGCGCTGACGTTACGACCGTTGATGCGACTGAGGGCACAAACTCATTCACAGTACTTGAGGGTCAAACCGAAAGGTTTAGTATCATTGGCCGCGTTGCCGATGGCGCTACGGATGACCTCGCAGATGGATACCTAGACTTTAGTCTTAGTACTCTTAGGTATGCCCTGTCGAACATCTCGGGTAACCTCTCGTACACTCTCAACCTTGGAGCATTCAAGACTCCTTCGAGGTACTTGGACGACTTGGAATAGTAATCTCCTAAGTTATCTAGGAAACCCGCATTTAGAGAGTTTTCTCTAAATGGGTTGACAGAAAGCCGCCGAAAGGCGGCTTTCTATTATGTTGAGACATTAGTTCTTACCAATAATTTTTGGTTATAATTGGGCTATAGATGACGACAGACTCTTTTTATAAAAAACTTGTAGTTATATCTCTTCTAGGGCTGGCTTTTGTCCCCATAGTGATTACTTCTAATACTCTAGTTGCTCTTATTATTGCCAAGATCGGTTTTATAAGATTGATGATTGTTCTGGCTTGGGTTGCGTTGGTTACGTATCTATTTAGGGGGAGAGACGTAGATCAATCCCTAGATTGGAAATTTTTAAAAAGCCCACTTTTTACATCAATCCTTGTTTTCACGGCCCTTGCTGGAATTAGCACACTCCTAGCAGTTAATCCTTATAGGTCCTTCTTTGGAACGCTTGAAAGAGGAGGGGGATACATACACCTCCTCTACATGCTTGCCTTTTTTGTAGTGGTATCTTTGATTTTTCAAAAGAAAGAGTGGCTCCAGTTTTTTAAGGCAAGTCTTGTCACGGGTGCAATAATTTCAACAGATGCTATTTGGTTTTATGTACAGACTGGAGACAGGGCCCTAGGAACCTTTCTTGGAAATCCCGCCTACATCTCCGCCTATCTATTATTCGTGATTTTCAGCGCTCTTGCTGTCTTGGTGTATGAGAGTAGGCAGGGCTGGAGAAGGTTTTCGTATGTTGCCCTAGTCTTTTCTGTAATTGGTTTGGTGGTCTCTAGCACGAGAGGCGCCATGTTGGGCTTGATAGTGGCCCTATTGGTCGTGGCTTTCTATCTCGCCGTGAAGGGGAATGGAGCTAGGACTAGATTGTTGGGTCGCTATATCGGTATCCGTAAATTGGCCACTTCATTTTTGATACTTTTGGTTCTATTTGCAGTCCTCTTCGTTCTAACGATGAATAGTCCTATTTGGAAAAAGATCCCTGGGCTGAATAGGTTTGCCGAACTTTCAATTCAAGACGAAACAATCCAGTCTAGGGTAGTGGCGGCTAAAATCAGTCTGGCCTCTGTCAACCCGGCTAGCGCCGATTTTAGCAGAACCCTGCTTGGTTGGGGACCGGAAAATTACAATCTAGCCTTTAATCAATATTTCGATCCGGAGATTCAAAGATATGAAACAAAGCTTTTTGATCGGGCACACAACCAAGTTTTAGACGTGCTTGTGATGAATGGTCTACTAGGTCTAATAGCATATCTGTTTATTTGGTTTTTTGTTCTTCGGGTTGCCATCACGGCTTCTTTGGGAGATGGAGATAAACGCAAAGAAATATTATTGAGGTCCTCGATGATATTTTTTGGCACAGCTTACTTTGTTCAGAATTTAGCATTCTTCGATCAAATATCTACATATATTCCCGTCTTCGCGTTCTGGGGATTTTCTTCCTATCTCTCACAGAGGGGAAGGTCCGAACCCAATCGTGAATCTGCGGGAGGGGTCCCTAAGTGGGCAGCGACGGCTTTAGTCATCTTCTTAGTAGGTTCTTTCTATTGGACTGCATTTGTTCCATATAGACAAACAAGCAAACTTACAGAAGGATTAAGAAAGCAAAACCCGACATTTATAGTTGAACAGTTGTCCACAATTACAACCCCCTTCAATTACGCTCAAACCGAGATAAGGAGAAAGCTAGTTTTGACAATCGGAGACATTATCGACCACCCCAAAGCCAAACCACTAGTTGAGCAGAGCTGGGCTTTATTGGAAGAAATAATTCTTATGGAGCCCCAAGAGCCGAGAAACATAGAAGCCCTAGCGGTTTCCTACGAGACATATGGAGAGAACAGTAAATCACCAGAGCTTTTAAAACGGGCAGAAGAATTACTTAAACAGGAGTTGGAACTCGTCCCGGGAAGACAGGGAACTCTTTTTTTACTGGCTAAAAGTTTGTTAGCCCAAGGCAGATTGGAAGAAGCGCTTAATGTAGCTGACGATATTTTGGCTACAGACCCAGAGTCGGTGAATGCGAATTTGTATTACTCTATGATAACGGTTCCGCTAGATTGGGATGGTATGTATGGAACAGAAAAGCTTCTGGAGGATTTATTCTATGAAGATAGCAAGGCGTTTAATATTTATGTAGAGATAAGTTCCGAGCACATTTCGTATTACAGAAACATGCATAGACTTTATCTAAATTACTATTATGAACAGCGTAACGAAATTGCCTTTAGAAACATTCTCTTAAAATCCATTGAGATGGAAGACGTCCTTCAGCGTATTCAGATAGAGCAGATCCCAAACGGTTACCTCGACGAGCCGATAGAGAGTATGAGAGAGACGCTTGAGCGAGCTTTAACTTCTTTTGATCAGTTCGGGTGGAGCAACGCAGGGCATTAATTCTTTAGTCGGATTATCGATTGCGAGTATAATGGAGAACAACCGATAACTATTTTCGTGCATGGAGAAAACATTCAACACAGAAAACTTAATTAAGCTATCGCTGATAGCGTTGGCTTTCACCCCCTTTGTTTTCATTAATGGGATTCTCTTCCCTTATATGTTTGGCAAGGCGGTCTTTATACGCCTGATGATAGCCGTTGCCGGTATTCTATTTGCTGTGGGGATTATAAGCAGGAAGAACCCCATCCAACTTAGGTTAGACAGGTTACGCAACCCCCTGTTGAGTGCTTATGCAGTTTTTCTGGGATTAGCTTTGGTCAGCACCATCCTGTCTACGAATCCATATAGGGCTTTTTGGGGGAACGAGGAGCGTTCGGGGGGGCTTTTGATACTTATTTATATGCTTCTCTTTTTTGTCGGCACCTTGCTTCTCTTTAAAAAGAAGGACTGGCTGAATTTTTTCAAGGTCAACCTAATTGTAGGTGGCATTGTCGCCGTAGACGTACTTATAGAGTGGATTGGGCAAACTGATTTGGCCCACTCCATTCGTCCCGACGGCTCTTTCTTAGACAACTCTGCCGTGACTGCCTCTTACGGCCTCTTTGTCCTGCTTTTCGCTTGCGTAGTCGGCATATTAGATAGAAAGAAGATATGGCACTATTTAAGCGGAGGCATAGCCCTACTCACCCTAGTCGCCATTATCGCGACGGGTACTAGGGCTGTGATGGTAGGCCTAGCAGCAGCCTTGTTCGTTGTTCTTTTGCGCTTGGCGTTTGTTAAAGAACTGCACGCCCGGCTACACTTATTTAGAAAGTCCATCAGCGCAAGAAGGTTATCCGCCCTATTGCTCTTGTTGATAATCGCTTTTTCGACCATCTTCATTTTTACCAGAAATAACCCCATTTGGCGGGAAGCCCCCGGGTTTAATAGATTAACCGAAATCTCTGCTACAGACCCGGCGACCCAAGCGCGCCTGATTAATATAGGTATCAGCTTAAACGCTGTTAATCCAGCTAATGTCGGCATTGCTAGGTCTCTCTTCGGCTGGGGGCCGGAAAATTATGTTAGCGCCCACAGTCAGTTCTATGATCCAAGCATTCAGCAATATGAAACCGCTTGGTTTGATCGGGCTCACAATCAATTATTGGATGTGTTAGTCATGAATGGGGCGCTGGGCCTGATAGCGTATCTCCTTTTTTGGGGCATACTTCTTAGAAAAGCTTTTAGCGTTAAGCCCAAAGAGAATCCTGGGCAATCAAACAAAGAATTTTGGATTTCCTTAGCGATTGGAGGCACAGCTATGGCTTATTTCGTGCAAAATATATTTTTCTTTGACTCCATCGCCACTTATATCCCCCTCTTCAGTTTGTCTTCTTTTGGCGCATATATCTATTACGTGAGAAATAAAGAATTTCAAGACGAGAATGTTGAGACTAATCAATTTTCTATGCCCGTTAAGCTAGGCTCAGCATCATTAGGAGTATTATTAACCGTTTCGTTTGTGTGGACATCTGCCATTCCGGTATACCAAATGAAATTGACGACTGGCCAATTACGCGAGGGGCATCTTGATACAGATGATGTTCGTAGGATAACTACGCCGGATAATTTTATTCAATCGGAACTAAGGCCATTTTTGACTTTAAGCGCTCTAGACCTCCTACCGAAAGAGAATTTAGCCGATATTCTTCCCCAAATGATAGAGGCGGGAGAGGGGGCACTAGCAAAAGCTGATAATAGGGCCCGTAGAGAGCACGAGATGGGAATTATTTACAACGACGCTTTTAAGGTTCTCCAAAAAGAAGAATACCTGACGCGGGGAGAGGAACACCTAAGAAAAGCTTTAGAGCTAGTTCCTGAAAGACAGAACACCGCTTTTCTACTGGCGGAGAACTTGGCTCTCCAGGGGAGATTTGATGAAATAGAGGCGGTTTTAGGTGTTGCAAGATCATCCGAACTGAAGGGAGCAGATATAAGCGTATATTACTTCGGCTACTTAGCGCCGAGTGATTTTGACGGAAAACTTGAGGCGATAGAGGGGCTGAAGAAGATTTATATGGGAGGAGCCACGGTAGAGGAAAATCGTGTCATAAGCGATATGGACATCCTTAATATTAGAGAAAGTTATAGCAACCACTTACTTTATGCTCACTACACAAACAATGAAGTTCTTTTTCGAAAGTTTATATTGCAGACAATTGAGATAGAAAAAGCTTTAAGAGAAATTATAGATTTTCAGGTCGAAAACGGACTTATTAAGAGATCCGTGGATACTAGAGAGGCAACATTTGTGCAGGCGTTAAGTGTTTTGGATCAATACGGTTTAGATGCAATAAATTTGAAATAGTTAATTTCACGAACACCTAATAGCTCTAATTTTTAAACAGTAAGCTTCTTTTATTTTCAGCATGATAAAGACGTTAAACATAGAAAAATTAGCAAAATTATTGCTTATATCTTTGGCTTTCGCTCCTCTTATAGTAGCGCAAAGCGCGCTTTTCCCTTTTATATTCGGAAAGACTTTTTATTTGAGATTAACAGTCGCTTTTTTCTGGACGATTTTGGCTTTATTTGTCTTTAGTAAGAGGGGAAAGGAATTTTTGGCAAAACTTAACTTTAAGCTATTCGAAGATCGTATTTTTCTAAGCGTTCTGTCCTATGTCGGTTTGGCTTTTGTAAGCACTCTTATGGCTCCGAATATGACGAGGGCTATTTTTGGCACAATAGAAAGGGGGGAGGGATATGTGAACCTGGTGGTTTTATTGGCTTTATTAATCGGGACCCTATTGATTTTTGATAAAAAGAATTGGCTTGCCTTTATGGCTCTGTCTGTATTGACTGGTTCGCTGGTTGCACTAGATGCCGTAGTGATGTTTATTATTACGGGCTGGCGTCCTAACGGTTCTTTTATCGGAAATCCAGCCTTTATAGCTGCATATCTTATATTTGTGATTTTCGCAGGACTTGTGGTTCTTGCCTATGAAAATAGGCGTTATTGGCGTTATGCTGTTTATCTAGCGATGTTTTTTACTGTTGCTGGTTTAGCAGTCGCTAATGCTAGGGGGGCCTTTGTGGGCATATTTGCCGGCATAATTGTTGCTTCTATATATCTTGCGAAAAGAGCTGGGAAAGTTAAGCTTCGGGGCGTTAGAATGCGTCGCTTAGCAATTGCCATTCTTATTTCAATAACTGTTTTTATATCCATTTTTGGAGTTACTTTTCAAAGTTTTGTCTGGGACAAGGTGCCGGGGCTTAATAGGTTGTCGGAGATATCTTTTGAAGATAGCACAGTTCAGTCTCGTCTTATATCCGCCAAAATTAGCTTCGATTCAATTAGGCCCAGCAATGAGGGGTGGCAAAGAACTTTGTTTGGTTGGGGTCCAGACAATTTTAATATAGCTTTCAATAAATATTTTGACCCATCTTTTCAGAAATATGAAACGAAGTGGTTCGATAGAGCTCACAATAAATTAGTCGACGTAATGACTATGCACGGCCTACTCGGCTTGATGGCTTTTATGAGCATATGGTTCTTCGTCTTTCGTTTCGCATTTAAGAGAGTTGAAGAGGATAACGAGAGACTAGTTGTTAGCAGATTATTGACCAATATAGCTATTCTCTTTTTTGCTACAGCTTATTTTGTTCAAAATCTATTTCTGTTTGACCAGGTAACTACATACGTACCCTTATTTATGTTTTTAGGTTTTGTTATCTATTTGGATAAATCAGACAAGCCCATAACACCCGTTTCGTCTAGGTGTGTTTTGCTAATAAAATATCTATTTGCTTCTTTTGCCTTCTTATTCGTGATTTTCTTTATTTACAATAGTGTTGTTCCCGCTATTCAGATGAAGCCATTTTTTCAGCATTTACGGACCAAAAACTTAACGGGAATGATGGAAGATATAGACAAGATAACCCTACCTTATAATTATGCTCAAGCGGAGATTCGCTTTCAAATATTTTCTTTTGCTAGCACCAACCTTAATGCTCCTGGAGCCCTTCCCCTTATTAATAAATCAGTTGCACTAATAGAGGAGGTTATAGTAGGCGAGCCCTTAGATCCTAAATATCCATTAAATGTAAGCTATTTTTATGAAATTGCTGGCGATTTAGAGGATAGACTAGATTATGTTGAAATAGCAGAAGAAAAGTTGCGAGGAGCTATAAAATTAGCTCCAGGCAGACAAGACCTGCACTACACTCTTGCCCAATATTTGATTAGTCAGGGCAAGCTAGAGGAAGCTAAAGAAGTGACCAGAGAATTAATTGCTTTAGAGCCGGACTCTACGATAGGTAGGCTTTATGAAACAGCTCTTTTTAGTCCAATAGATTGGAATGGCGAATATCAAACGACCGAAAAAATGGAAAAACTTTTTCTAAAAGATAGGGTCGCTTTTGAAGGAAGGTATCTAGTCCCATACAGAAGAAGCAGAGAAAGATATCTCAAATATTTTTATAAAGAAGAAGACCCAATCAATTTCCGCAAGACATTAGTGCGCGCTATTGAAGCTGAGGAGCTCTTGGTAGACATTCAGTTGAAACAAGTTAAAGACGGACTAATCCAAGGGGTTCAGGATTCGAATGTAGACAATCTAAAAAAAGGCCTGATTATTTTTGATACAGTCGGTTTTTCTGGGATTAATTTTTAACTCTTGAAATCTAGAAAAATAAACACAATTACCATGAGTCCATTCTGGAAAACACGAATAGCAACTTTAATTTGGGGTTTTACCGTCAGCATTATCTTTACGGGAAAGCTAGTGGTCGCTGTGCCTATGTTTGCCGTAATGGTGATAGGCAACACTATTTGGATGAAAATGTTTATAAAAGAACCAAACGTTAAAGCCTTGAAAAAGGACGTTGAATAATATAGTAAATAGGTACACGCTATGAATTTAAATAGAAAAACAGCAGTTGTAGCTGGGGCGGGTGGATTTATAGGTTCGCATCTCGTTCGACGTTTAAAAGAAGAGGGCTATTGGGTACGAGGCGTTGATTTAAAATATCCAGAGTTTTCAGAGACAGCTGCAGACGATTTTATAATAGGCGACCTTAGAGACCCCGCCGTTTGGAGCGCTGTTTTAGATCGGCCATTTGATGAAACTTATCAATTAGCAGCTGATATGGGCGGAGCTGGCTATGTCTTCACGGGAGATAACGACGCGAATATTATGCATAATTCTGCCCTTATAAACCTAAACCTTCTCACCTTGGCACAAGAACGTAAGGTGGGTAGAATTTTTTATTCTTCATCTGCCTGCATTTATCCTAAGCACAACCAAGAAAACACAGACAACCCTCATACTGCCGAACATACGGCTTATCCCGCTTATCCCGACAGTGAATATGGTTGGGAGAAGCTTTTTTCTGAGAGAATGTACCTATCTTTTAATCGTAATTATGGACTGGATGTCAGAATCGCAAGATTCCACAACATCTTTGGTCCAGACGGCGCCTGGAGACTCGGTAGAGAAAAGGCACCCGCTGCTATTTGTAGAAAAATTGCCGAAGTAAAACACGGCGACGAAATAGAAATTTGGGGAGACGGTGAGCAGACCCGCTCTTTTCTTTATATAGATGAATGTTTAGATGGAATCGGCAAATTGATGAAGCACGCTAGTTTTAGTGGACCTGTTAATATCGGTTCCGAAGAAATGGTGAGTATTAATAAGTTGACCGATATGGCTGCAGAGATTGCTGGTAAGAAAATAAGAAAAAAGCACGTAGAAGGTCCTTTGGGCGTGCGTGGCAGAAACTCTCACAACGACCTCTTAAAACATCATTTAAATTGGACACCCTCTAAGCCTCTTCGTCACGGCCTCGATATAACATATAAATGGGTTGAGAACCAAGTTAAAAAAGCTCGCGAAGAAGAGGGCGAAAATTATAAATCCTAATGAATCCCGATAGTGATGACGTATTCCATTATGTATACATCTTGCGTAGCAAAAAAAATGGACAGTGGTATACTGGCTATACGACAAATTTACGAAAGCGCCTCAAAGAGCATAATGACGGAACAAACACTTCTTGGACGAAAGAGAGGGGCCCGTTCGAGCTCATATATTTTGAAGCATACAAACACCCACAAGATGCCAGGTCAAGAGAGAAACAACTCAAGTCGGGTCCAGGCAAGCGTTATGCTAGAGAGCGTATGAAGCGCTTTCTATCACTATCGGGATGAAAATCGTTTTTACAGGCCTCGAAAATGAGCGCTATCGTCCCGAGCTTGGCAAAACAAACGAACATAACAATTTTTACTTACTTTTAAAAAGTAATCCAAAGAACGAAGTCACATACATTCCTTTTGATAGGGCGCTTGAAATAGGTAAACGTGCTTACAATCAAGAGCTTTTAGACGCGGTTAAACGCGAGAAACCAGACCTCTTCTGGGCTTTTATGTATACAGACGAATTAGAGCCAGAGACACTTGATGAAATCAAAAAATTAACTACTAGTGTCGCGTGGTTTTCCGATGATCATTGGAGGCTAGATAATTATTCTAGATTTTGGGCCCCTCATTTTACGCAAGCGATAACCACTTGGTCTAAAGCTAAAAAAAGATATGCCAAATATGGCATTCACAACGTTATTCGTTCTCAATGGGGATTTAACCCAGGGCTTTATAAATCTGTAGTGGTACCAAGACAGGATATAAAAGTTTCTTTTATAGGCATGCAAACATCTCACCGCAAAAAGATAATAGATGAACTTCGAGAGGCTGGCGTCGACGTTTTTGTGCGTGGCTATAAGTGGTCTGAAGGAAGAGCGAGTTTTACAGAAATGCTCGATATATTCTCTCGTAGCAAAATTAATCTGAATTTAAATCCACCAATGTCCGCGATATCGTTAAAATCAATTGCACAGATTTTTTTTAGGAGGCGCAGGAATTTGATTGTTCCTGATTTTTGGCATATTCATCGCAACCTACGCTCTTATTTTCAGAAGAAAATACCCCAGATTAAGGCACGACCATTTGAGATTACCGGCTCAGGAGGGTTCTGCATAACCGGGGGTGCAGACGATACCGAAAATTATTTTGAACCCGACAAAGAGATTGTGGTTTATAAAGATACGGAAGATTTAATAAAGAAAGTTCGTTATTACTTAGAACACGATGAGGAAAGGAAGACAATCGCAAAAGCTGGATATGAACGTGCGCTTAGGGAGCATGCGTATGGAGAAAGACTTGAAAAAATTTTTGAAGAGCTTGGCTTGAAATGACGAAGTTAATTCCGGAAAAACTTTATAAGAAAATTATTACACTTGTTCCCCTTCCGTGTGTGGATTTAGTAGTGATTTGCGATGGAAAATTTCTTTTGGGAAAACGTAGGATTGAGCCAGAGATGGG
>JAHJZF010000041.1 GCA_018826645.1 Patescibacteria group bacterium
ATGCCAAAAGCTTTTATCATCTTTTTCTTTAAAATTATATGGTGGCCTATGCTTCTTAATAAGCTCAGCCTCTAAAATAAGAGCCTCAATAGCAGTCGGCGTTTCTATATAGTCGATTTCTTTAACCTCTTCTACTAGACGAGCTGTTTTGTCTTGGTGTTTTTTTAAAAAATAACTCGAAACACGCTTCTTTAGATTCCCAGCTTTGCCGATATATAAAACCTTGCTTCTACTCCCACGCATAATATAAACACCGGGATTCTGGGGCAGATTCTTTAAAAGCTTTTTTATGTTTTTCATTCCTTTAAAATTTTCCGAAGATAATCGCCCGTAAAACTGCCTTTGGTGCGCGCCACTTCTTCTGGAGTCCCCTCGACAACAACTGTTCCGCCCCCGTCTCCTCCTTCTGGACCCAAATCTATTACCCAATCGGCTATTTTAATCACGTCTAGGTTGTGCTCTATCACTATCACAGAATTGCCCCTATCTACTAATCTTTGCAAAACGACCAATAATTTTTTGACGTCTTCAAAGTGCAATCCAGTAGTCGGTTCATCTAGAAGATATAAGCTTCGTCGAGTGTCACGCTTGCCAAGCTCTTTAGCCAATTTGATTCTCTGCGCTTCTCCACCAGAAAGGGTAGTGGCGGATTGTCCAATCTTCAGATATTCCAACCCCACTTCTTCCATAATCTTAAGCCTGTCATAAAGCCATGGAATATCTTCAAAAAATTTGACCGCCTCTTCAATGGTCATCTCTAAAATGTCGTATATATTCTTGTCTCTATAAACTACTTCCAAGGTCTCGTGATTAAATCGTCTACCATGACAAACATCGCACTTCACATAAACCGTAGGCAAAAAGTGCATCTCGATAGCAATCTGTCCATGCCCCTGACAGCTCTCACACCTGCCACCAGCCACGTTAAAACTGAACCTACCCGACTTATACCCCCTGAACCTTGCTTCTGGAGTGGCAGCAAACAAATCGCGAATATGAGTCCAAGCACCAACATACGTAGCGGGATTTGAACGAGGCGTTCTACCTATGGGCGCCTGATTAATATTAACTATTCTGTTAATGTATTCGAGACCCAAAATCTGATTGTGTTCACCCGGCTTGTAGCTCGCTCGATTAAACTTATTCGCCAAAGTTTTATAAAGAACATCATAAACAAGCGAGCTTTTACCAGAGCCGGATACGCCAGTCACAACAACAAATTTTCGAAGCGGTATATCTACATTAATTTTTTTGAGATTATTCGCGCTCGCTCCACGAATTTTAAGATAATCCCCCGGCTTTTTAACTTCTCTACGCTTCTTTGGAAGGTGAACCTTCTCGTCACCCCTCAAATAATCCAAAGTAAGAGACTTGATATTTTTATCCTTTAAAATTGCCGGAATGTTGCCTTGCGCAACTATCTCTCCTCCATGTATGCCAGCAGCGGGGCCGATATCTACTAAATAATCTGCTGAACGAATAGTCTCTTCATCATGCTCGACGACTATGATGGTATTACCCAAGTCTCTCAAATTCTGAAGAGTTTTAACCAGTTTTGCGTTATCTTTCTGATGAAGTCCGATAGTCGGCTCATCTAGAATATAAAGAGTGCCGACTAGGCGTGAGCCGATTTGTGAAGCAAGACGAATTCTCTGCGATTCTCCGCCAGAGAGCGTGCCCGCTCGCCTATCAAGCGTGATATAATCGAGACCCACATCTTCCATAAATTTCAAACGGTAGCGAATCTCTCTAAGAGGCGCCTCTGCAATTTCTCTATCTTGCTCTTTTAAATCTTTAAAAGAGTCGAAGTATTTAATCGCTTCTCCTATAGAAAGGCTCGTTACTTCGACAATATTCTTCTTGCCTATAAGAACGTTTAACGCTTCGATCCTCAAACGCTTTCCTTCACATACCTTACAAGGATTTTCTGACCAAATACTTTCTGTACCCAAACCATGACACTCTGGACACGCTCCATACGGACTATTAAATGAAAAAATTCTTGGCTCAATTTCAGGAAAAGAAAAATTATCTTTAGGACAAGCAAAACGGGCCGAGAATATGACCTCTTTTTCTTTTACATCTTTCTTAACGCTTTTTTGGTAAATACCGCTTAGCTGTTCGGAAAACATAATTTTGACGGCGTCGCGCCCATACTTAAGAGCTAGCTCAACAGCTTCCGCCAATCTCAACCTACCATCGCTAGTCTCAAAATCTGTACTAGTTGAGATTTTGTCAGTTACTAAATCGATGTCGTGCTTCTTGTGGCGCGCCATTTCTATCCTATCTCTCAAAGAACGAAACACACCATCGACTCTAGCCTCTGTAAATCCAGAACCCAAAAAGTCATAAAGAAGTTGATAATATTCGCCCTTTCTCCCTACGACCACAGGCGCCATCACGACTAATTCTTTTACGCGAGATTCTTTATCTAAAGAATTAATAACCGCATCCACTATCTCGCTTGATGTCATTCTCTGAATTTTGTCGCCACATTCTGGACAATATGGCTCACCTATACGAGAGAAAAGTACTCGCATATAGTCATAAATTTCTGTAATGGTCGCCACGATTGAACGAGGGTTTGAGGAATGACTCTTTTGGTCAATCGATATCGCTGGCGATAGGCCTTCAATTTCATCCACGTCTGGTTTATCAAGGCGCCCCAAAAACTGCCTAGCATATGCTGAAAGAGATTCTATATAACGTCTTTGGCCTTCGGCGAAAATAGTATCAAACGCCAAAGAAGATTTACCCGACCCAGAAAGACCCGTAAAGACAATCATCTTATCGCGCGGAAGTTCTAGGTTTATATTCTTCAGGTTGTGCTCTCTAGCTCCTTTTATAATTATCTTATTTTGTGCCATTGTTTTCTAAAATTTATTTTAGCTAAAACTATGCTTGCCCCGTAGTGAGCTTGCTCTACTGTGGGGAGCATCCGCCTCAGGCGGAGCCATGTTTCTTTTTAATCTTTTGGTTTGCCTTTTCTTTGAGAATCACCAGTTCATCTCGCAAAATAGCTGCGAGCTCAAAATCAAGCTTATTGGCCGCCTCTTTCATTTCACGCTCTTTATCTTTGATAAACTCTTCTATCTGTTTGGTGCTTTTAGGAAGAGCGCTTGTTTCAAGCTCAAGTATTTCGTTTATTTTTGCCTCCCTCTCGCTATTATTGATAGGTAAAATATCTTGAATGTTTCTTACGATAGTCTGAGGAGTAATGCCGTGCTTCTTGTTATACGCTATCTGCAAAGCTCTTCTTCTCTCTGTCTCGCCGACAGCACGCCCTACCGAACCCGTAATTTGGTCCGCATAAATAAGTACTTCTCCATTAACATTTCTAGCTGCTCGACCGATGGTTTGAATAAGCGCCGTCTCGCTACGCAAAAATCCTTCTTTGTCAGCATCTAAGATTGCCACTAAAGACACTTCGGGCAAATCTAATCCTTCACGAAGCAAGTTAACTCCCACCAACACATCAAAATCTCCCCTTCTAAGGCCTGTTAAAATCCTAATTCTATCCAAAGTCTCAACATCGCTATGAAGATAATTAACTTTGAGCCCCATGTCATGGAGGTGATCACTCAGATCTTCTGCCATCTTCTTTGTCAGGGTCGTCACAAGCACGCGTTCTTTTTTCTCAATCCTATCTTTGATTCGAGGGATTAAATCGTCTATCTGCCCTCTGGCAGGGCGCATAGTGATAATTGGGTCGACCAGACCGGTAGGCCTAATTATCTGCTCTACCGTGTTCTGGCTTTTTTCCATCTCATAGGGTCGGGGAGTGGCAGTTGTATAAATTGTCTGTCCGACTCGCTCTTGAAACTCTTCAAATTTAAGGGGGCGATTATCAATAGCTGATGGCAAACGAAAACCATACTCAATAAGAGTCCTTTTCCTAGATGCGTCTCCTTCGTACATCCCTCCAATCTGAGGCACAGTTACATGAGACTCGTCTATCACCAACAAGAAGTCTTCGGGGAAATAATCTAAAAGCGTGGCTGGTGGCTCTCCAGCAGCTCTGCCATCTAGGTAACGAGAGTAATTCTCGATACCATTGCAATAACCAACCTCTTTAATCATCGCCATATCCCCCCTAGTACGTCGTTCTATAATTTCAGCTTCTAAAAGCTTTCCTTCTCCTTCAAAATATTTAACCCTCTCTTTAACTTCTTCCTTAATCGCCTTAATGGCTGCTTCTGTTTGATCTTCTTCGGTAATGTAGTGTTTAACAGGAGAGATGTAGACTTCTTCCACGCTCGGAGTTTTCTCATAACTAAATCCAACCACCGGATCTATTATATAAATTTTGACAATCTTCCCCTCTTCTAAAACAAAGTTATATATAACGTCATCGTGAGAAGACATAATCTCCCAATTATCTCCTCTCAAACGAAAAGACCCTCTTTTTAAATCGGCATTAGTACGAACAAATTGAACTTTAATAAGGCGTCTTGCGAGCTCTTCGCGAGATATCTTGTCTCCCACTTTAAAATGAAGGATGTGTTGTTTATAAAGTTCTGGCGTACCCAATCCATAAATAGCAGAAACTGACGCCACGATAATCACATCTTTTCTAGTTAAAAGGGCTGTGGTAGCTGCGTGACGCAAACGATCTATTTCGTCATTAGTCTGAGCCTCTTTAGCTATGTAAGTATTCGTATTGGGTAAATAGGCTTCGGGTTGGTAGTAATCATAATATGAAACGAAATAATGAACCGCATTTTCTGGAAAAAGTTCTCTAAATTCATTACAAAGCTGGGCTGCTAAAGTCTTGTTATGTGCAATAACAAGCGTAGGTCTTTGGACCTCGTTAATAACATTTGCAATCGTAAAGGTCTTGCCAGAGCCCGTGACCCCAAGCAAGACCTGATGGTTTAGCCCTTTGCGAAGACCTTTAACCAAGCTCTTGATAGCTTTGGGTTGGTCGCCTGACGGCTTTTTGTCTGATATTAATTTTAATTCCATAGATAAACAGCTAAAGAACCCCCTTTCCTGTCTTATATAAGGGGGTGTCTAAAAAGATTTTAAGCTTTTATGCCCAGAATTGCGAGAGCCCCGGCATAATGCACGAGTTTGGCTTGGACACTTCATCGTGTCGAAGCTCTCGCGCGCCGGGGCGCCTTGGTGTGGAGGTCCTTAAGGCACCTATTGGCTTCTTGGACGCTCCATTCGTAACCCGGAGTCCATTCTTCTCGGGTGCGAATCTCAGCCTCAAGAGTGCTGATCTCTTCCTCTAGAGCCATGAGGATATCCTCGTGGCCATTGTCAAAGAGACAGCTGTCGCGATCTCGGATTAGCTCTACGACTCGCCTTTCCAAGGCATGAACCCGAAAACGAAGACTGTCAATCTCGGCCAAGTGTTGATCTAGGCACCACTCCGCAAGAGAAGCACCTTTTCGCAACTCACTCCCAATTGAATGAAGCGCCATCCGCTCTTGAATTGTGTCACCGTTCATTACCAATCCCCTCTCCGAAAGACCTGCTCTCTGACAGGGAGGGTAAGGCCGGGCGGGACGATGATTGAACTGCCGTCTTCGAAGACAACTTCATGACCATCTACCAAACCAATGAAGTTGACTGCTCGAATGACTCGGTCGCCAACGCTATGGCCGGGAAGAAGTTCGCGACCAAGTCTGGGGCCCAAGTCCTCCCATCTTTTAGATGGAACTATGCCGTCCATTCGACGCTCCTTTTGAGTGTACAGAAATGACAAGTTGCGACCCCTAAGTCACAACTCTTACTCTCTTTGTATCAGCCCAACACACTAAACACAATGTTAATAAGTTCCTCTTAGATAACTTCTTTAAATTCTTTAAGAATTTCTTCGGGCAGAGGTTCGCCTGGTTCAGTTTTTCCTGGATAACGCCAAGCGGAAACAACCCTCCTTTGTTTTTCTTTATCAGCCACCATCACCCATATCTCATGCTCACCCTTACCAGAACCGGTTCTTTGCATTAGAGCAACGGTGTCGTCAGCAATTCCTTCTTCAATCCTTTCATATGACTTAATAACTCGTCTTACCCTAGATTCGCCGAGACGATAATATTTCATCTTTTCTATAGCGTGTTTCGTCCAAAAAAGTTCTTTCATGCTGTATAATTGGATTATAAATGAGTTTGATTAATAAAATAGCTTTAGCACTTATCTTGACTGCTTCTCTCCTTTTAATGGTCGGTTCTTCTTTACAAGAATCTGCCACAATGGATGAGCTGGCACATATCCCAGCGGGCTACTCTTACGTTAAATACCTAGACTATCGTCTCAATCCAGAACACCCGCCCCTAGTTAAAATGCTGGCTGGCCTACCTCTCTTGACGCAGGATTTAAATTTCCCAACAGACAACCCCGCTTGGACGAACGCAGTCAACGGCCAGTGGGATATGGGTCGCGCCTTTCTTTATGAATCAGGAAATAACGCTGACTCTATTATCCAATTGTCCAGAATCGGCCCGATGCTCCTAATGCTTCTTTTGATAGTCCTAGTTTATGTTTGGTCTCGAGAGATTATGGGGGAATGGTGGGCATTACTACCGACTCTTGCCACAGCTCTGTCTCCTAACTTCTTAGCTCATGGTCATTACGTGACAACTGATGTGGGAGCAACTCTTGGAATCATTCTATCGCTTTATTGTTTCACCAGATATCTAGCCACACCCACTAAGAAAAACTTGGGCATAGTAGGAGTAGCTTTCGGCATAGCTCAGTTAATGAAGTTTTCAGCTGTTTTGCTTATATTTCAATTCATTATTCTAGCGCTGATTGTCGCACTTAGTAGGATCTCTAAGTCCGGAGGACACGCTATAAAACATGCTCTTCAGCTCACACGGAGGTATCTGGGGAGAATCATCCTGATATTCATTATCGGCGGACTCGTTATATATCCCCTCTACTGGCTAACCACAGTCAATTACCCACCCGAAAGACAGCTTGCAGACACCACAGCCATTCTTGAAGGTTTTCCCGCCCCCCCTACACCTCAGGGTGAAGTCTGTAGCCCGCTCCGATGTTTAGCAGACATTACAATCTGGGGAGCCGACAAACCGATTATAAGGCCATACTCTCAATACATGCTTGGTCTCCTAATGGTCATGCAACGCTCGGCAGGAGGCAACACCGCCTACTTTTTAGGAACAGTTGATAATCAAGGAAGTTCGCTCTACTTCCCAATGGTTTATCTAATGAAAGAAAGTCTGCCTATGCTGATCTTAATTTTACTAGCCAGCATCTTTGGCCTCTATAGCACCCTTAAAGCGTTGGTTAAAAGAAAGCCCAAATTTAAAGAATACTTGAATGCAAATCTCCACGAATTTTCTGCTCTTTTGTTCGTCGGTATATACGCCCTCTACAGCATTAACAGCACTCTTAATATAGGCTTCCGGCACCTAATGCCAATTATTCCCCTGATTTACATCTTAACCATCGGCGTCTTTAAAAAATATATTCATACGGATTTTTATAAAAAACAGCTTAAAGTGTCCTTCATAGCCTTTATGTTTGTTTGGTTCACGCTGGGCTCTATCGTCGCCTATCCGCACTATCTCCCCTACTTCAACGAAACAATTGGTACCGACAACGGCTGGCAATACGTAACAGACTCTAATTATGACTGGGGGCAAGACCTTAAAAGACTGGCTATTTTCGTAGACGAGCAAAAGATAGACAAAATCGGCATCGATTATTTTGGCGCTGGTTCACCGGCTTATTACATCGGCGCCAATAAAGTTGAGAATTGGTATTCCGCTAAAGGCAATCCACTAGAAAGTGGCATTGAATGGCTAGCCGTATCTGTAGGGTTTTTACAAACCTCTATCGGAGAAAAAGCGCCGGGATTTTGGATGGATGTCGAAGAAGAATACCGTTGGCTAGAAAACCCGACTCAACCAGACTTTGTAATCGGTAAATCTATTTTTGTCTATCATTTAGGGAAGTAAACAAATCCTTAATTATTATAATAGGCTCTGTTGGGAACCCTCAGATCTAAATAATTTATCGTATTCCACTCGCCACTGTTTTGGAGTGATTTAACTACTCCTTTCCCAAAACTTGGATCTAAAGTCAAGCTAAAATAGACATCTGGACCATTTTTAACGCGAGCAAAAGCTTCTTTAAACTTAAGATCTCCCACCACAAACTCTTGGGCTTCGATATCCATCTCTTCTAAAAAGGCGATAGACAAAACTAAATTTGAAAACAATTCTTCCTCTAAGACCTTATCGCCCAAAGACAGCTCGCGACCGGAAGAATCTCTAACTAAACGAAGAGTTAGTGAACCTTCAAAATTGGGCGCCTCACTGAAAGCAAACCCACTCTCATCAACCCAATAACAAATGTCTCGAACGTCTTCACACCAAACTAAATACCTATCTCTAGCTTTCAAATTAATAATTACTTTTCTTTTCAGATATTCTTTATGAATCTCTGCTCCAGCCACTCGATAGGATTCTTCTAACTGGAAGCTGGGCTTCCAAAAGATAATATTCGCTCCCCGAATCTCTCCTAAATCATATTCCACGAGAAGCTCTTCGCCTACTATCTCAATTTCTTGTATCTTAAAAACTGGCGAGAACCAGACCAGATAAACTCCTCCGCCTAAAAAAACGGCAAGAAGCAATAGAAGAAGAATGCGTCGAAGACTACTCGACTCTCTTGATCTCCTTTTTGCCGACATAAGATTGCAAGACTTTCGGTACCTTTATTCGGCCATCTTTAGTCTGATAATTCTCAATGATGGCAATTAGGGTCCTGCCGATAGCAATCCCTGTTGCATTCAACATGTGAACATATTGCATTTTGCCATCTTTGGCTTTGCATTTAATGTTTAACCCTCTCGATTGAAAATCAGTAGTGTTTGAGCAAGAATGAGTCTCCCTATACTTATTCTCACTCGGTATCCAAGCCTCAATATCAAATTGATTTGTAGCAGTAAATCCCATATCGCCAGTACAAATGTGGACGACCTGATATGGCAATCCCAAACCTTTAACTATTTCTTCCTGACGCTCTAAAAGAAAATCGTTCTCGGCAACCGAATCTTCTGGTCTTGCGAAAGAGAACATCTCAGCTTTATCAAACTGATGGACCCTTAAAATTCCTTTTGTGTCTTTGCCGTAAGAACCAGCCTCTCTTCGAAAAGCAGAAGAGAATCCAACAAAACGTTTTGGCAAGATATCGTCATCCAGAATCTCGTCCATATATAAAGGACCTATTGTATCTTCTGCAGTACCGACTAAATAAAGGTCATCTTCTTTAATGTAAAAAGCATCTCCTTCGGCTATAAATTTAGTCTTACCCATCCCTATCATAGGCTCAGATTTTATAAGAACAGGGGGCACAATGGGTGTGAAGCCATAGGGAGCTAGCTTCTCAAATACATACTTTACTAAGCCGAACTCCAGAAGAGCTAAGTCTCCCATAATATATCCAAACCTACTCCCAGAGACCTTGGCAGCTCGTTTTGTATCTATCATGTCTCCAGCAAGTTCTAGGTAGTCTTTTGGCTCAAAATTAAATTTTGGCTTTTTACCCTCCTCTCTCAATACCACGTTCTCGCTTTCGTCTTTACCCACGGGGACTCTTTCTTCGGGAACACTAGGAAGCTCTAGGAAAGCAGCACTTCTTTCTGCTTCAAGAACTTTTAGTTTGTCGTCTAGGGCTCGGATTTTCTCTTTCAATCCCCTAGATTCATCTTTATCTTCTTTCCCAAGCTTATTTTTATCCGAACGCAGTTTTTCTATCTCCGCTGTCAGCTCTCTCCATTCTTCATCAATTTTCAAAAAAACATCTACGAGGCTGGAGTCCATTCCCCTGTCTTGCATGCCCTTTTTAACTAACTCTGGATTTTCTCTAACTAAGTTTGGGTCTAACATGTTTTATTTTTTGCTTTTTAATGTTGGAAAAAGAATTGCTTCTTTTATCGAAGAGCGACCAGTAACAACTGCTACCACGCGATCGATACCAATGCCTAGGCCCGCTGCTGGTGGCATACCATACTCAAGCGCTTCCAAGAAATCTTCATCTAATCGAGTGACCTCTTGATTACCTTTGCGGAAAAGAGATTCTTGATATTCCATACGCTCTCTTTGGTCAATCGAATCGTTAAGCTCGCTAAAACCATTTACTAATTCCACTCCATTTAAAATAAACTGAAAGCGCTCTGTTGTTTCAGGGGTTTCTGGTTTTGACTTAGAAAGCGGAGAAATAACTTTTGGGTAATCATACAATATGGTTGGTCGAACAAGTTTTGGCCTAACTTCTCTTTTAAAAACATCATCTATAGAGTCTTTGTTTTTAATTTTACTAATATCTTTGTTGGCATACTTTTCAAAAGCACCTGCATAACTTAACTTTGTCCATTTCTTAACTCCTAAGATTGGCCCTAACATCTTTTCAGTAAACTTGATTAGTCCTTCGTAATCTTGATACGCCCAATAAAGCTCTAGCATCGTAAATTCAGGATTATGCTCTCTATCCATTCCTTCGTTTCTAAATATTCGTCCCATCTCGAAAACCTTATTGAAACCGCCTACCAGCAAACGTTTAAGATAAAGCTCTGGAGCAATTCTTAAATAAAAATCTTGATTTAATGCATTGTGATGAGTTTTGAATGGCCTAGCTAACGCTCCTCCAGGAATAGGCTGAAGCATCGGCGTCTCCACTTCAACAAAGCCTTCTTTCCAAAGGAATTCTCTTAAACTACGTAAAATGCCCGAACGCATTTCAAAGGCTTCTTTTACTTCTAAGTTCATTAAAAGGTCTAAGTACCTCCGACGAAAACGTTCTTCCACGTCTTTCAAGCCAAACCATGTATCTGGCAAGGGTCTTAAACTTTTTGTCAGCATATCAAAACTCTTAGCGCGAATACTTCTCTCACCTTTTTTTGTTTTAAAACAGGTCCCCTTAACTCCTATAAAATCCCCTATATCTAAAGTATCTTTCCAAAGATCAAATTTAGACAACTCCTTTTTGGCTGCAAAAATTTGAATTTGACCCGTTCCGTCATATAAATCAATAAATAAAAGCCTTCCTTGATCTCGACGCGAAGTAATCCTGCCTACCACATAGACGACTTTTTGGGCTTTACTTAAAGCTCCAAAACCTTTTAACAACTCATTTATAAATAAATGTTTTTTGACTTTGGCAGGGAAAGGATTAATTCCAGCTTCTTTGAGCTTTTCTAACCTTCCTAATTTATCTTTGAGGATTCTATTTAACATTCTAACTAGTTATTAGAATATCACATTCGAAACAAAATTCGCACTAAAACAAACCAACGCGAGCTGGACTGTTTTAAAAAAATATCCAACAGAGCTGTCTGGCTTGGCTTCCATGAAAGTGGAACAGAAAGCTCGAGGGAAAAGAAAATCCAGCCGCTGGAGCTGGATTATTCTGGTTTTTTAGAAACACGTACAGTGAGCTAGTCGATCTTATTAATCTTATACTTAACTTTCCCCCTAGGAGACTTAAAATCAACAATTTCTCCCTCTTTATGCCCTAAGAGGGCCTGTCCTAAAGGAGATTCGTTTGATATAAATCCTTCTGCTGGTTTTGCTTCATTACTTCCAACTATATGAAAAACAGATTCCTCTCCATCACGCTCAACCGAAACCGTCGAACCCACTTCAACCTCGTCGTGCCTCTTGCGTACGCCAATAACAACGGCGTTACGAACTGTCTGCTCAAGTTCAGAAATTTTCTTTTCGATTCTTTGTTGCTGTTCTCTAGCTTCAATATATTCCGCGTTTTCAGACAGGTCGCCTAATTCTTTAGCCGTTCTAAGATTTTCTGCAATAGTTTTGCGCCCCTCTGTCTTAAGGTTTTCTAATTCCTCTCCTAATTCTACTAACTTCTTTTTTGTTAAAAAATAATCCATAGGAAAATTCAAATTAAACAATCAAACGTAAATTCTATAGAAAACCGAGAAGAGAGTAAAGGGGCTTTTAAAGCCTCTTCTTATTTGCGGTTTTTCCGCAAACCATAGGCGTCAAACCAAAACCAGAAACGTATTTTTACAACTTCTAGAAGCACTTGAATATATGAGAACGGGCTCAACCTCGAATCCGTGTCGTTCACCCAATGGACTGGTATTTCTTCAATCTTATAACCGAATTTTTTAGCTAAACTTAGAATTTCTGGATCAAATCCCCAACGTTTAATTTTTTGGAGAGGGAATATCTTTAATGCGACATCTTCGCTAAAACACTTAAATCCACATTGAGTATCCCAGATGCCCGGCAAGAGAAGCGCTTGGATAAAAAGATTGCCGACATTCCCCAAGATACGTTTAATAAGAGATTGAGCAGGTTCCATGACTGCTCCTTCCATATCTCTAGAACCGATAACCACATGCGCTCCGTTTTTTAGCAAAGGAAGCATTTTTCCAAACTGATCAATAGAAGTTGAATTGTCCGAGTCTGTAAAAAGCCTATATCTTCCTGTCGCCTCGAGCATGCCAAGTCTCACTGCATTCCCCTTGCCCTGATTATGATCATAGCCAGCAACCCTAAGATGGGGAATTAATTTAGCCATCTTTTTGGCGACTCCTACTGTATCATCTGTTGACCCATCGTTAAAAACGAGTATTTCATAAGTGAAATCAACTTTCGAAAGATGCTTGTCTATATCAAGAAGAGTTAACGGCAAGCGTTTGGCTTCGTTATAAACCGGAATAACTACTGATAAATATGGTTTTGGACTTGCCATCACTATCTATGATAACGAAACTTAACAAAAATGGCTAAAGCCAAAGCGCCGGCTAAATCTGATAAAAGGTCTCCCAAAGTGTCCATTAAACCAAATTGGAGAGTCTTAAGCCCCAGACCATACTTAGCGATAAGAAAATCGTAAGTAAATTCAGTAAACTCCCAGAGTACCCCCACAAGGGCAGCGAAACCGAGAACCATTATAAGGGTTACCCAAAAATTTCTACTAGCATCAAAATGGCTTGGGAATCTCTGAAAGAACCAATAAAAAACGGCTGCGGATAGCACGCCTGCCGTAAAGTGAATCGGAATATCAATCCAAGCCATAGATCGATACCAATCATTAATCGAAGCGACTGAATGAAAAGTAAAAAACGAAACTAGAAAAAAGGTTAAATTTCGCTTTAAACGTAAGCGCGTCATATTATCTCTTTCTCCATTGAGGAGCCCTTCTGGCTTTTTTAAGACCAAATTTCTTTCTCTCCACCCTACGAGGATCGCGCGTCAAATATCCAGCCACCCTTAACTCTTTCTTAAAATCGACATTCAACTTGATAAGAGCCCTTGCTAAACCAAGCGTCACCGCCTCGGCCTGAGCCATAATGCCTCCTCCCTTAACCTTAACTTCAACTCCTGCACTTTTACGCGTAGCACTATCAAGTATTTTAAGAGGAGCGACAGCTGATTGCCTCAATCTCTCAACATCAAAATATTCCTTATAGTCTTGTCCATTAACTTTAAATAACCCGCCGGGCCCTCCAGGAAAAAATCGAACTCTAGCGACTGCACTCTTGCGCCTGCCCACCCCTTCAAAATATTTATTATCTTTATCGGTCATTAGTTTGTTCTATGATGAGGCATTTTAACCTTTCGTTCCTTAATTTGTTCCTTGGGAGCATTCCCTTAACAGCATTAATCAAAACCTTCTCTGGGGTCTTATCAAAAAGATCTTCGTATTTCTCTTTTTTGAGATGCCCCGGCTTGCCACTGTGTCTATAGTAAATCTTTTGGACGTCTTTATTACCCGTTATTTTAATATCGCCTATGTTTTTAACCACAACTCTATTGCCTCCCACCTTCCTAGGCTCATAGTTGGGTGAATTTTTACCCTGAAGCAAGCCAGCTATTTCCGTAGCTACTCTTCCTAAGGGTTTGTTTTTAACGTCTATAGTGAAGTCTGCCATATTAAATGAATTCTATGATTGCTTTTCTGGAGCCGTCCCTTCTTCTCATCTCGGCCGTTTTCTTAATTCTCAAATACCCTCCCTTACGATCTTTATAGCGAGGAGCTATCTCATGAAATATCTTATAAGCCGACGTTTGTGGCAACCTACGCATCAAAGTTCTTAGCGCAGATAAATTGTCTTTCTTTGCTAGCGTAACCAACTTCTCCAAACGTGGGCGAATTTCTTTCGCTCTTGCCTCTGTTGTCTCTATACGCTCTTCCATAATTAAGTTGTGCATCAAAATACGCAAAAACGCCCTACGCTTACCAGTAATCAATCCGAATTTTCGCCCTTTCTTAAGATGCCTCATGTTCTAAATTCTATTTATCTTCCTTTTCAATCTTCTTTTTAGCCTCTTTAACAGGCGCCTCCTCTCCCCTTACCTCTATGTCAGATATTTTCTTGAGGTGGTCGCTTAAAACATTGGCCGCTTTGTGAAGAGCGTTAGAAGGGGATATTGTCCCGTCGGTTTCAATATCAAGCTTAACCCTATTGTAGTCAGTGCGCTCTCCTACACGCATATTCTCTACTGTGAAATTAACATTAACCACGGGTGAGAAAATTGCATCTAGGGCGACTGTTCCGATGGGAAGCCTGTCTATCTTTTGCGATTCCACCGGTACGTAGCCTAAGCCCTTCTCTACCGTTAGCACCA
>JAHJZF010000042.1 GCA_018826645.1 Patescibacteria group bacterium
AATCAGAAAGTCTTTTTGACTCGTCGTGCAAACGAATCTTCTCAAGCGCCTTGGCTTCAATCTGTCGAATGCGTTCTCGAGTCACATTAAAGACTTTCCCGACCTCCTCAAGCGTATGGGTCACTCCGTCATCGAGGCCAAATCGCATCTCTAAAATCTTTCTTTCTCTCTCAGTTAAGTCCTGAATTATATCTCTGATTTGATCTTTCAAAAGTTGCTGAGACGTCATTTGGTTTGGAGTAAGGCTTTTTTCATCTTGAATAAAGTCGGCGAGTGTTGATTTATCATCGTCGTCTCCTATGGGTGACTCTAATGAAACAACTTCTTGAGATATCTTTTGGATATTCCTTACCTTGTCTACCGAAAGATCCATCTCTAGGGCAATCTCTTCTACCATTGGCTCACGACCCAATTGTTGAGAAAGCCTTCTCTTGGCTTGAGTAAACTTGGAAATGGTTTCCACCATATGTACCGGTATTCGAATTGTCCTAGATTGATCAGCCAAGGCTCTAGTAATAGCCTGTCTTATCCACCATGTGGCGTACGTAGAAAACTTGAACCCTTTGGTATGGTCAAATTTCTCAACTGCTTTAAAAAGACCGATGTTTCCCTCTTGAATCAAATCAGAAATAGAAAGTGGACTACGATTTACATAACGCTTAGCAATTGAAACCACCAACCTTAGATTCGCTTTTATAAGTTGTTGCCTGGCAGCTTCGTCGTCTTTCAAAATACGCTTGGCTAAATCCTGTTCTTCTTGCTTGGTTAAAAGGGGGGTTTTACCAATTTCCCGCAAATACATTTGAACGTTGTCCGGAAGAGCTCCCTTAATGGTTGTGGCTTCTTTTAATTCTTTGGCACTAATCTCCTCTGTAGACTCTTTTAAGAGAGATTGAACCTCTATAACATTGACGCTATTTTGTTCTAACTCTTCGTAAATCCTCTCTAAGAAAGAAGTGTCGTTTTCAATATCTGGAAAAAAGTCCAAGATTTCTATATCCGTAACAAAGCTTTTCTCTTGTCCTCTTTTGATAAGTTCTGCAAGTCGATTCTCTCTTTCGCTTAGTGGTTTATTAAGCTTAACGACAGGTTTTTTGGTATTCGCTTTCTTTTTCATAACAGACTTTCCTTTACTTGCCGATTTGCGAGAGAGAGACTTCTTAACCGCCTTTTTGGGAGCAGTTTTCTTTTTCTTAGGGGGAGCAGAAACCCTGCGTTTTGGAACGTTTTTCTTAAGTTTTTTAGGAGATTTAGAAGCCAACTTCTTTTTTATTTTAATATTGGCTTTTTTTACTTTCTTAGTTGGCTTTGGCATGTCTTATATCTTGCATTTTACGCGTAATATCGTCAAATTCTTTAAGCTTTTCATTTAAGATTTTTTCTTGATTTTGCCTTTCTGCAACCATAATTTCTCTTCTTAAATTTTCTTTAATAATACTAAGATGTTCGTATTTTAATTCTTTCGTAAGGGTATCGAACTCCTCTTTATCTAAGTCGCCCAGACCGAAACTTTCATCAAATTCAGGATAGAGACTAATTAGATTCATAATATCCTTGGCCTCTCCTAAAAGCTCTTCTTTCTTAACTAAAGCTTCATATATCTGCCGGTAAATGCCAGGCATAAAATCTTCGTAACCCACCATCGACTCTCCAAGGTCTTCTCGATTACTAAGGATGTGAAGAATTCTTTCGGCTATCAATTCTGGTCTGGTTAATTTTCTCTTCACTTCCTGCCCCTCAATCACGTCTTCGCGACTCTCGTCGACTACCACCCCAAAAGCCTCCATCTCTGAAGCAAGCTCTACTTCTGGGACGCTAACTTTATAACTCAACTCTCTTAACCAATGAACCCTTTCGATGCCACTAGATAGATTGGCTATTTTCTCTAAGACTTTTCTTATTCCTTTTTTTCTGCCAGCAGCTGATTTGATATCTTCTTCCTTCAAATAGTAGTCAAAATAATGTTCCATCGCCGGCTTGGCTTCTTTGATGGCTTTTTTAAGAAATTCTGCATCTCCCTCGGCCGCCTCTGCCGGGTCCTTATACTTACCAAGCCCTAAGACTAAAACATTAAAATCTCTCGCTCCTGCCATATCGATGACTCTCTCGGCTGCCATTAGTCCCGGCTCGTCATTATCGAAGGCCAACACCAGATTATTAGTCACCCGACCCAAACCCCTCAAATGGTCTCTTGTAAGAGATGTTCCAGAAGTTGCTATCACGCTTTCAATACCCCTTTGCCATAACATTAAAAAGTCCATCTGACCCTCAACTAATAAGGCTTTTTGCTCTTTTCGAATCGGCTTTTTGCTCTGCCAAAATCCGTAAAGAATCTTGGACTTATTAAAAATGGGCGTCTCGGGACTATTAATATATTTGGCTATATCGTCTCTCTCTCCCGGCATCACCCTTCCCGAAAAACCGACTACCTTTCCAAAATGATTATGAATCGGAAACATAATTCTGTTTCTAAAGCGGTCTATATATTTTCCATATTCAGTCTTAATTGATAAGCCGGCGCGCAATATGTCCTCTATTCGATATCCCTCTTTAATTAATTTAACCGTTACTGTATCAGAGCTCGCAGGAGCAAAGCCAACTTCAAAATCAGCGACTGTTTTGCCGACAAGCTTCCTTTCTTTAAGGTAATCTATCGCTTTTTTAGACTCTCGAAGTTCTTTCTTATAAATGTCTTTAGCAGTGCTTACAATCTCGAAAAGAGTGTTAAATTGCCGTTGGTCTGCTGAAGCACCTTTTTTAATATCAACTCCTGCTTTTTCGGCTAGAACTCGAAGGGCTTCATAAAATTCGAGGTTCTCGTATCGCATTATAAAGCGGAATATGTCTCCACCTTCACCACATCCAAAACACCGCCAAATCTGACGGTCTGGAGAAATCATAAAAGAAGGCGTCTTCTCGTTATGAAATGGACAAAGAGCTTTATAGTTTCTGCCAGATTGCTTCACCTCAAG
>JAHJZF010000043.1 GCA_018826645.1 Patescibacteria group bacterium
ATTAGCCCTCGCCATCATCATATATGGAGGTGTTTCATACGCTGCCTCAGCTGGCAACCCAAGCAGAATCTCTGAAGCCAAGAAGTGGATTACTAGCGCTTTCTTAGGTCTAGGCCTCCTCTTCGGCTCATACCTCATCCTCGGCTTCATCAACCCCAACCTCACGCGCATAGAAGACATCTTCCTTGAAGCCAACACGGAGGCTAAATCCACAGGATTGCAGTTGGGGACGGGGGAGTGGGGCACGATTGGAATAGGAACTCTTTTAACTCCTCCTAATTTAGGAGCCCCTAATTCTGATGGCTATTATAGGATGCCTGCTATGGCTGACCCGCCTGGGACATATTACAACACAGGAGAATACACAGATAAATGCGGTCAATTAATAAACATACAAGTTATATATACCGTAGCTCAAAGATGGAACGCGCTTTATCCCGACAATCCTTTGCGCGTGGGAGAACTAAATGGTGATGATCACGCCACACACTCTAACGGACTCGATGTAGATATAGGAGACAAAAATTGTGTGGCAACTAGTTATGGGGGAAATACGCATTGTGGAGGGCATCTTGATGTAGAGAAGTCGACAATACTTGCAAAGTTGTTTTTCGACACCAATTCTGTAGAAAGAATACTTTTTGGTGACACAAGCAATGGTCTCGATGGAACATACGGAGTTCCTGTCAGGAACGCAGTAAACGAATATATTCGTACTAATGAGTTGACCGGAGTTATGTCAGCATGTTGTGGTCACGAAGATCATTTTCATGTTGATATAGATGGCGCTCCCGGACCGTACAGTAGAAGTTGTAACGAGATTTAAGACTACTTATGAATATGAAAAAATCTCTAAAAATAATTCTCATCCTAAGCGCGTTTCTTATATCTGTTTTATTAATTTCTGCACTTATATATCAATCCAATAAACAAAAATTTTCCAACGATTCATTGATAGAAGCGTCAAACATCGTTGAAGAAAATGGACCTAGAAAACTAACCACAAAGATTGTCGGAACGAAAAAAGTTCTTACAAACATATACGACTCTTACAGTTTGGAGCTTCCAAAAAGTTGGGATATACCAAAAACCACGGCGCTTTCAGGGCATGTATCTATATATCATCCTCTTCAAAGAATAGAGGTGGGAGTCGAACACGAAGATGTTCCGATATTAACCGTTCAGATTTTAGAAAAAAGTGCAGGATTATTTTTATCGGAATGGATACAGAGAATATATGGAGGCGATTTAAACGAAATCAGCCAAACACCATACTTAACATATAAATCAAATTTAGAAAAAGGAATTAGTGAGGACCCAAATCAAATCCAAAAAACTATTCAGTACTTAATTAGTGGCGCCGAATCAAATGATAAGGATGCAAATACAATATATACTTTGATTTGTAGGACCTCAGAAGAAGAGTTTCAAATATTATTACAAGAATGTGAGGAAGTGGTGAAAACGTTCAAGATATTAAATTAATGCGCAGGCCAAAACTTTTAAGAACCCAATTTATCTTAGGCATATTGTTCTTAGCCTTTGTTTTACCTGCCCTAGCCGTAGACGTCCCAAAACTCAACGTCAAAAACCTTTTGGATAGTCAAGGAGACGGCCTTTATATGTGTAAGCACGACGAAGTTGGCGTCGGTAGCTGTGATAAGTTCGGTTCGACAAACAATCCAAACGGAGGAGGAGAATATACCCTCATCACATTTAATGTTCCAGTAAGAGCCACTTTTTATGCAGACAAGAATTCACCTTCAAATGGTAAGAAGATAGTTATTGATTATGACGGAGTTGGCACCGTCCTGTGCTCTTACGAACTTACCGATGACGGCACAATAAAAACATTACCTTGTTCGCAGGCAGAGGGAGGAGATTCGGCAATTCATTCGTATTTTATTAAAGGTAATCAGGAGCCAGATGCCTTTGTATTAAGCCTTGCAGAGCTTTGTATTGTAGACGACGAAGGGACTGGCAATGACTGCTCTAGAGAGTGGAACGACCAAGTTAAGAGTTATAACATCAACCTGAACATAACCAAGCCCAGCGATTTATTCCGTTGCGTTTGGGATGGAGAGGCTTGTGTTGTGGGTTCAAATGATTGTGCTAATGGGCATGCTCCTAAGGCTCAGAAATGCACAGACGAAACAGATAAAGGATCTTGCGAAAGAGTTGCCGGTGGTGTGTGCAAGATTCTCGAGAGCTCACTTCTCCCTCCAGAAGAGCAGCTCCAAATCCCGGTCGGCCTCGCCGACAAGATAACAAACCTTTTCAACTGGGCCGTCTCCCTAGCAGGACTATTAGCCCTCGCCATCATCATATATGGAGGTGTTTCATACGCTGCCTCAGCTGGCAACCCAAGCAGAATCTCTGAAGCCAAGAAGTGGATTACTAGCGCTTTCTTAGGTCTA
>JAHJZF010000044.1 GCA_018826645.1 Patescibacteria group bacterium
TACCCATCCACTAGTAATAAAAACTACCTCCCGCTGTTCAAGGGGGGTAAGAGAATCCCATACGGCTCTTTGCTCAGGAGTCCACTGCCCAGTGTATAAGTCTTCCGCAATCTGTCTTAAGGTCTTATCTCCTTCTTTTCTTTCAACCCTTCCTGCCGTATCATCTTCAACCCCTTTAGCTAGCAACTCTGCTTTTCGCTTCTCACACGCCTCTTTTGCCTCCCTTATTTGCTTACGATACCCTTCTATAGAACCTTTTACCAGATCATCAAACATTTCAATCTCTTCAGCCTCTCGAACTGTATATTCAAGTACGGAAAGACGGTCGAGGGCTCTATTAACGTCTGCCATCCCTATATGATAACGATGATCGCTAACAGCATCGAGGGCTTCACCGACTTCCCTACTAATAGAATCGCAAATATATTCTATCTCGTCCTCCTTTCTTTGTGCTTCTTCTGGATCATCCTCATAAAGCCTATCCCATGCTGCATTTCTTTGGGCTCTCTCAGCTTTCCGTAAATCTATTTTTTCTTTATCACTCAGCTCCCTCCCCCCACCTCCTTCTTCTACGTCACCTGATGCTTCCTCTTCCCCCTCTACACCTTCTAATTCTTCGTCTCCTGTATTAGTTCCTTCAAATTTAAAAGCCATTTTATATTTATTATCTATTTGACGACTTACATTAAATATACCAATAAACGACCAAAAAAACTTAAATTGTGGATAGAATGAAGGTTCTAGCGTCCCTTCTTCGCATAAACCTGCCTGCGGAGCTGACAGGGCGACGGAAGGGCAGGCGTCTACTAGGGGGAGCTTTGTTAACAAGTTCTGTCACTAACAAAAACAACAAGAGTCATCGCAAATAACTAAATGTTGCCCCACAGCTTGAGGTCCTCTAGACCTCATCTTTGGGAGGTATTCCAACAAGATTAACTCTCTGATCTGGGGTTTAGAGTTTGGAGCTCTTCCCTGACTCGAGCAACTTCAACCTCTAATTCTTCTGTCTTCCCAGGGGCACCATCAATAACTTCCATAATTGTATCTAACTCTTCTTTCTTTCTTATTAGGCCTCTGATGGATTGCGGCAGGGCCTCAAACCAGTCCCCCACTGTAAGGTTTTGGCCCCCTTCCTTAATCTTGCTATCTAAAACGTCCAACAGGTCTTCAAAATTTCCTTCCCTAAGATTCTCTAACATGCCCTCTAAATAACCAATTAATCTAGTAAGATGTTTCTCTTCACAAAGACCACGTCTTCCATCGAATTCTTCTTTACATCTACGCAACTTTTCTTGTAGTTTTTCTATGTCGAGTTCTTCAAGCTTACTTTTGAGACGCTCCATCTCTTTCTCCAATGGGACTGACTTCATTAACCTTTCCTTGGATGCAATCATGAGTTGCATATGGTTAATCAAGGTTTGGTACTCAGTAGATTCTGGATCAAGATACTGCTCCGGCTCTTCCCTTCCTTCTCTTGTGCCTGGATATTCTGTATATTCAATCCATTCTGGGTTTTCAACTATAAAACGCCTATCCTCCTCTACTCCCATAATCCTACCGAGCACAAAATCCTCTTTTACCAATACTCCATCCACACTCGATTCTAGAGACTCTGTAATTGTGAGCCCTCGTCCTTCTTCTCCTCTACCCCGAAGAGGATTATTAGAAAGGGCGTATGGATCGCCAGTCGCAGACAAATATACCTCTGTTCCCCCACCTCCTCCTAGCGGCTCAAGACCCAAAGAAACTTTATCGCCGGTCTCGTCCACTTCAGCAATCAGAATATGCTCTAGTCCAACAAGTCTTTTCCTGTCCCAGTCAAATATATCTAATCGCCGTAGATCCTCTTTTATTCCCTCTTCTGACATCGCACGAATAGCACGATCTCTCTCTAAAGACTCCTTGGCTTTATCTAAAGCCCCTGAGTGCTCTTCGATTCTTTTCTCAAACATTTTTATAATTATTTATTATCTATTTGACGACTTACATTAAATATACCAATAAACGACCAAAAAAACTTAAATTGTGGATAGAATGAAGGTTCTAGCGTCGTCCAGTCTGCGTATCCAGGACAGATGTCTACTAAAAAAACACTTGACCCCATAAATGAAACGAGCCCCGAACCTTACGGAACGGGGATCGTTCCAGGGTTCGGGGCTACTTGGTGACCGGCGACAGATTCGGCTTCGCCAACAACGCCCACAGGAAGGCGATGGCGATCATGACTGCGCCGAGGGTCACCACAATGGCGGCGCTTCCAGGGTCACCAGATTCGGTGATTGCCGGAACACTCACGAAGAACGCCCCACTGAACGCCACGAAAGCGATCCGACGGTCTTCGTCACACCAACGGGCGAAGAACCCACTGAACGCCCACAGGCCCACAAGGCCAAAGATGGCCAATAGGTCCCAGGCGAGCCAATTCGGCTCATACACCTCGCCAGCGAGGATGGCCGAGGCCAACCAGGCGAAAGTGCCGAAGAACGCGGCGAGCACGAGCAAAGCAATCCGATGGGGCATTTGAGACCTCCTAGGTCTACACGAGGAAAGGAACTATGCTTGTATATTACCATAATTCTATGTATTTGTCAATGTAGGTATTACGTTGTGTATTCTAGCCAGGTCCCCTCTTTTAAACCAAAATAGCGGTTCGAACTTCGTCCACTAGGGGGATTACATTGACCATTATCGTTATCTGTTGTATATCTTACGACAGAACATCGACAAGGAGGGAATAGGTGACCGATTGGAAATCTGAATTCGAAGCTCGTCTCGCTCGTGAGGCGGAAGAAAAACGTCGTACGGAGGAGCAACGACTACGAGAGCAGTATCTACGTGACGAACCGAAACGACAGGCCAGGGCGAACAAGGAAAGGGAGCGTTGGGGAAAACGTTTCCATTGCCACGTTTGTGGAAAACCCAGTTCGGGACCTGGGAATATTCATATTGCGTGCGCAGAGTCCTCGCATTGTGGTCACAGTACGCACAATTACGACGCGAGCACCCCGGATGACCTCTCTCGGTGTAAAAGGTGCAACAAGTACACGTGCGACGACTGTCGTCACAAGGGAGTCTGCAGAACCTGTGCTGCGCGCGTTTGATTGTTCATCGGACTGGAGTATGAACTAGCCGTCGAAAGAGGGTCTCCTCCTAGGCGGCCCTCTTTTTTTATGGATTCACAAATATCAATACCTTCTCCAAATCCCTCCTTATCGATTATCTAAACTCCTCCAGAGATATCGGCACGCAAGGGAACGATATGGCTTCCACTGTAGAGAGATTCTTTCCATCTTTTTAAAGTCCCCTCTTTTGACTTTATAAAGTTTGCATATTGCATTCTGGAGCCCTGCATCGCCTGTAGAAAATACATCCGGCCGACGCAGGGTGAACATCAACATCATCTCTGCGGTCCAGTTCCCCACTCCTTTTATTTTTAAAAGTTCTTCCCTAACCTCTTCGTCAGGTAATTGCGGAAGTTTTTTTAAGTCCAACTCTTTTGAAGCGACGGTCTTCGCTACATTTTTGATATAACTAACCTTCGACCAAGAGGTTCCGCATGCTCTAATTCTTTTATCGGGAGTTTTTAAAAGTTCTTCTGGTTTAGGTAACTTTCCTCCATATATATCTTTAAAACGTCCGATAATTGTTTCAGCTGCCTTCCCAGATAATTGCTGTCCCAAAATTGTTTCTATAATCTCTCCGAAGATATATTGAGGCGTTAAATTAATCTCGGGCCAAGAATCAAGCTTATATTTTTTTATAAGCTTTGCCATTACTGGGTCTTTGCTCAAATGTTTTTCTGTTTTATTCATTTTTTTAATCATATAAGAAAACTCCGACGAAGGTCGGAGCTTTCTTAGGTTCCGCTTGTTAGTAACCCGGGATTTCCCAGGTGGGTGACCGCAACTTAACCCCAAGGGGCTAAGCGATGTAGGTCTCCCTTAGAAAACTACTTAGTCGGATACTAATAGCGGAACTATTTTTATTATACCAAATATTTAAATCTATATTCTCAAAACGGAGAAAGGGAGCGCCGAAGCACTCCCTCATATCCCCAAAGAAGGTTTTACCCTTCCTCACCCACAGATCGATTCAATGTGGACCGATTCGCTTGCACAATGCACGCATCACGGCTCGCTCGTCACATTTCCCGATGAGTATCTCGAGACCGCTCGTGTCGAGACCACGATGAATCCAGAACTTGATGTCTTCGAACAAGAGTCTTCCTCGTTGCCAATCCTGTTCAATACCGCGAACCACGGCTTCTTGCTGAGAAATGACAAGGGCCAAATTCTCAACATGAATCATGCCACGTCGATCAACAACCGCTACTCGACGCGGATTGCAACCTGCACCGTAGCGACTCACAGACGCTCGTATCCGTACGCCCTTTTCCGCCATCGTTTTCACTCTTTCTCGATACCCACTCCACGAGGAGCACCGCAGTAGTCGCTGAAATTGCCTCTACGCCTTCTTTTCGACTGTTGCACCTCGAATCGAGGATCGATGAGTTTGCTCGAGGCGGGCTCTTCCGTTGCCTCCCTCGAATCAACCCGACGAAACGGCGCTTCATCATCTGACATTTGGGCGCCACTCACGGACACCTCTTTCTTATCCATATCCATCACGACCTCCTGATACGCCTCATACGAAACCTCTGAACCCAACAGAGACAGCGATGCGCACTGTTAAGTCCGTTAGCTCCATTTTTGCCGTTACCATTCTTGTTGCCGATGAGCTGGTCCTCCTCTCTGTTCTTCCTGACTTATATCACATCTCATAACTGGGGAGGTTATGAGGTTTTTTTCAAGTTACTTCACACTCTTACGAGGACTTCTCGCAAGAAAAAACCGACCTCTAGCGGGAGATCGGCTTTTTCTTGGAGTCTTGTCCTGTTCTCTTAGATTCGGACAAAGCCAATCTCCCGTCCCCTCACAAAGAGGACGCCCACAAGGGTGATAAAGAGAATGGATGTCCAATAAATATTCATTTAGTGTAGATTTTAAAGTTAGCTTGATTTTAAACGATGGTCAAATCTATTTGGGGATTATTCTAAGATGCCATCTAAATTAACGTCGTACAAGATAGCCTCCTGAACTAATCTATAATCCAGAAGTTCTTTTTCGCTAAACCAAAGCTTGATTTCATTTTTTGCTTCTTCGGGACTGCCTGAAGCATGAACCAAATTACGCACCGATCGTCCATCCACATCTGCTAATTTATACGAATCGATTGTATAGTCACCTCGAATAGTGCCTACGTCCGAGGTAAGGGGCTCTGTCCCTCCAGTTATTTTTCTGACAACGCCTACTGAATTAATGCCTTCCCAAACCATCGCTATCACTGGTCCCGATGATAGATATTTTTTTAAAGCCTCTATTATTGTGTCTGCGGCCTTTATCGGGTCGTCGCCTGCTGGGTGCTCTAATCCTTTGTCTTTATAAGCTTCTAGAGTTTTTTTACCGACACTTTCTTTCCAGCCCGGGTCTAAAAGATAATGTTTTTCTACAAAACCCGATTCTGGCACAAACATTTTGATGCCAACCAATTTCAGTCCAGCTCTTTCATATCTTTTTACGATCTCTCCTATAAGCGAACGCTGAATACCATCTGGTTTAATTACTACGAGAGTTCTTTCTTTTTTATCAGTCATGTTTATTTTTTCTTTTTTAAACTTATGCCCAACTCATCTAATTGTTCTTTATCTACTTCGGAAGGTGCGTCCATCATCAAGTCTCTACCATCTCCAGTCTTCGGAAAAGCAAATACTTCTCGAATATTCGGTTCATTTTGAAGAATAGCCACTAATCTATCAAGCCCGGATGCAATACCGCCATGCGGAGGAACTCCGTATTTGAATGCTTCAAGAATGTGCCCAAATTTTGCTTCTATCTGAACTTTTTTATGACCAAGAACTTCAAAGACGGCAGCTAAAAGTTCTGGATTATGATTTCGAATTGAACCGCCAAAAATTTCCCAACCGTTAAGGACGACATCGTATTGATGGGCCTGAATTTTTGTCGGGTCTTTTTTAAATTGAGCTTTCAGCTCTTTAACGCCCCCTATCTTGGGCATGGTGAAAGGATGGTGTGCCGCCGCCCAACTACCATCTTTTTTCCCTTCAAACATCGGAAAGTCTACAACAAAAAGTGGCGCCAGTTCGTTGTCGTCTTTAGTATCTTTCCTAATATCGGGCCTATCTGTTTTATAATTCTTCATCGCCTCGTCGTACGTCATACGAGTTATCTTGCCCTTATCTAGGGTCAACCTTCTCTCTGGATAAAACTCTTTAAATAGACTTAATAGATACTCTTCTATTAGGTCTAGAATTTCTTCCTGCGACACGAAGCTCATCTCTATATCAATCTGAACAAACTCGGGTTGCCTATCGCCTCGCGTATCTTCATCTCGGAAACATCTTGCTATCTGAAAATACCTTTCTAAGCCGGCAATCATTAAAAGCTGTTTGTATTGCTGAGGAGATTGCGGAAGAGCATAAAAGTTACCCGGCTGCTGCCTAGAGGGGATTAAGTAATCTCTTGCCCCTTCGGGAGTAGATTTGCTGATATAGGGAGTCTCGATTTCTGTAAAATCTTTCTTGTAGAAAAACTGTCTAGTGAAATCGATAATTTTATGACGAGCTTTTAAATTTGCGTTTAAACGTTTCCTTCTTAAATCAAGATAACGATATTTCATCCTCATTTCTTCGTTCACCTCATATCCATCTGTGCTTAGGTCAAACGGAGGAGTCTCTGCCTCTGCTAATATCTCTAACTCTTCTGCAGATACTTCAATTTTTCCCGTCTCAAGGTCTTCGTTAATCATTCCTGCAGGACGCTCTCCTACTTTGCCCTTAATTCTAACAACCCATTCAGGGCGTAAATTTTCGGCGGTTTTATATACATCTCCCTGTTTGGCGTTGAAAACAACTTGGACAATTCCAGCCCTATCCCTAAGGTCAATAAAAATAAGCTTCCCGTGGTCACGCCTAGCGTCAACCCAACCGGCAAGCTCTACTTCTTTCCCAACTTTCTCGGACGTTTCGCTAGATAATATACGCATGTTTTTATGATTTCAGTATAAGCCGAAACTTTCCGAATATCCATAAATACTTGAACGTTTAAAATAAATATTTAGAAATTTAAAATGAATATTCAAACGCTTATTTAATATATCACACTTACATCTCCTATCGGAGATTTAAGTGTGATAGACTTTTATTTCTGAAATATCTATTCTCCTCTATTCTACTCTGGCTGTTTCTGTCATGACTCCTATCTTTCCGTCTCTAACTAATAATTTTACTCTTCCATTTTTATCTGTTCGATAAACGCTAGCCCCTATCATCTGAAGTTTTTGCAAAACAATCGCCGTTGGATGCCCATAAGAATTGTTGCCAACTTCGATGACAGCTATGGCCGGAGTAACTTCTCCGAGAAAATTAGCCCCCGTTGAATACTTGGACCCATGATGAGCCACCTTTAAGACATCTACGTCTAAATCCTGCCCTTCTAAGATTTTATTCTCTGTCTCGATACTAATGTCTCCCGTAAAAAGAGCGCTAACGTCTTCGCTTTTAAGCTTCAGCACTAAAGAGCCTTCATTAGCATTCGACTCCTTTATCAAATCTTTGTTCGGAGCTAACACTATCACCTCTTCTTCGTTATTGATTATTCTATCGCCCACCCCCAAAACAACTGTAGGAATATCGTGTTCTAATAAAATCTTTTCGAATTCAAGCCATTCGTCACTTAAGGCACCTTCTCCATTCCAGACAAATGCACCCACCTGATAACGAGAGACGACGTCCGCCAATCCTCCAAAATGGTCTTTCTGAGCATGGGTCATCGCAATTACGTCTATATATCTATCTGTGGGTGACAAAACCTCTCCTAACTCAAAAGAGGCCTCCTTGCTCGGCCCTCCATCAATTAATATTTTGACACCCCCAGGAAGAACGATTAACTCACTGTCTCCTTGTCCAACATCTAGAAAATAAATTTTAAGATCTTCGTTTTCGGAGATCGATGTAAGAATCGAATCCCAAATAAAAAAATTAAAGCCAATTAAAAGCAAAAAGCTCAATGATAAATATTTCATAACTTAACAAAAGATTGGTTGCCCAACCTACTAGTAAGGATAATGGATAGAAGAACAATCCTAAAACGGCAGACAAAAATCCCATAAACATCGTGATGGGGATAAATTCAAGAATTAGAATGTTCGCCAATGGAGCAGTCGGAGAAAAAAAGCCAAAAGTAATTAGAACTATTGGGAGCACGGCGATTTGAGCAGAAAGAGTCTGTAAAGCATTGGTTCTCCAGTTTAAAAATCCTTCTGTTTTAATCTTAAATTTGTCGCCAAGCCACGGATAGATATAAACAATTCCAAGGAGTGCAACGAAAGATAATTGGAAACCAACATCCGAGGTTAGAAGAGTGGGGTCGTAGAGCAACATTCCAAGACCAGTTAGAGCGATGGCGTTACGGAAGCTATATATTCTCTCTTGATTCATCGCTAGAAGAGCAATGATTCCCATGATGCCTGCTCGTATTACAGAAGGCTCGCCCCCAGTCATAATCACAAATGCCGGAATAACTAGAAGGCTTATCCAAAATGCTCTGCGTCTATTCCATAAATAAGCTAGGGCACCTGCGAGGGTCACGGTTAGAATAGCTATGTTATATCCCGAAAGAGCAACGATGTGCGTCGTGCCGCTCCCCTTCATGGCTTCTTTTAAATCGTTAGAGAACTCAGCTCGTTCACCAAAAAGTATTCCTGATATAAGGGCAGACTTCTCTGCTGGTAAAACAATTTTAAGATTACTAATTAATCTGTTTTTGATATTAAAAAGAACTTGTTTGATAGAACTCCCCTGCTCTCTTTCTAATATCTGAACATTTTTAGGAAATGAAACGATATTTAGATTCCCGCTTGTTGACTTCTTAGCTATACCTTGAAAAGTTATGACGTCTCCATAATCAAATTTATTTGTGGGCTCCACATAGACACTAACGTATCCCCTATTAGGCAAAGCTAATTTAATCTCGAGTCTAGTGCTCTCAATTCTCTCCTCTGGCTCTGCCCTGATAAGACCACTAAAGGATGCTTGCTCTTCAAAAGGAATAATGTCTTTGTTTATCGCTCCATATAGATGGAAATAGAAATAACCCAGAAAGCATATGAGAGTAAATATTAAAACGTTCTTCGGGCCCGAAGAGAAAACTAAGAAACCAATTATTATTGCTATCAGAAGGCTGAACCAAATATTAATCTCGAGGCCAGCCAAGCCCACCCCGAAGATGAA
>JAHJZF010000045.1 GCA_018826645.1 Patescibacteria group bacterium
ATATTGCTAATTATCCTTTTGCCACAATTGATCCAAATATTGGAACGGTTCCTGTGCCAGATGATCGTTTGGAGAAATTAGCCAAACTTTCGGAATCAAAACAGATAGTGCCGGCAGTAGTCGAATTTTATGATATAGCTGGTTTGGTCAAAGGCGCCAATCAGGGAGAGGGTCTGGGGAACAAGTTCCTTTCTCATATCAGAGAAGTAAAAGTGATTGTCCACGTAGTAAGAGTTTTTGAATCTGAAGAAATAATCCACGTGGATGATTCGGTTAATCCAATCAGAGACATAGAGACTATTAATACAGAATTAATGTTGAAAGATATGGAGACTTTAGAGAGGCGACTTAATACTGCCGAGAAAGAGGCCAAGACAGGAGATAAGAAAAAAATAAAAGATTTTGAGACTCTTGGTTTGGCAAAAAAGGCTTTAGATGAAGGCTCGTTAGTGCTCTCTTTGGGGGAGAATATATTGAGTCAGCCTGTGATTACGGAGCTCGGATTATTAACGGCCAAACCGCAGATACTTCTTTTTAACGGGAAGGAGAGCGACGTTAAAGAGGATTTGATTAAGACGGCAGAAGAGTTTGGTTTTTATTATATCGTGGTTGATTTAAGCCAAGACGTGCTACTCGATGACTTAATCAGAATGTCTTACAAGACATTAGACTTAATAAGTTTTCTAACTACTGGGCCAGAGGAAACGCGGGGTTGGACTGTGCGAAGGGGGAGTGATGCACCAACGGCAGCGGGTGTTATTCATACGGATTTTCATGATAAATTTATCCGCATGGAAGCTATTCTTTGGGACAAACTATTAGAAGCTAATGGTTGGAATGAGGCGCGCGCGAAGGGTCTGATCAGAACAGAGGGCAAAAATTATATAGTTCAGGACGGGGATGTTGTTTTAATAAGGCACTCGTGAAGAGTGTCTTATTTTGGGGGGAAGAGGGGGGAGGGATTGCCGAGATCAACTCGATCGAGTTGGCCGTCTCCGACCTTCACTCGGGAATCCCTCCCCACCACCCATCAGCGGAATCTGCCTCTAGGTGGCGCTCCTCCTGCTGTTGCGCACCATGGGAACCCCCAGGCCGCTTGATTCCGGAACAAGTCCAGCTTCCTTAAATATTAAGAAAAAGATCTTCTTATTGTCAATGTGGTAAAATTTAAAGGATGAAAGATTTCGTGGATAGTCTAGAATCTCTTGCTCCAGGATTTTTATGGATGGGAGCGATATTCGTCCTTGCCTTTACAACCTTGATTAGTTTGACGCTTTCATATCATTGGAAAGAGTATTCAATAGATTCAAAGACGAGCGCTAAAATGTTTAAAGGATATTTGGTGGTAGCAGGAATCTTAGTAGTCGCGATGATTCTAAGCCTAATTCTTTATTTGTACTGATGGCTGGAGTAAGCATAGATGCTGGCGAAAAAGTTATCGCGGAATACAGGCGTCATTGGTACGTTTTAGTAACGGAGTCGGGAATTATTGCATTTTTGGCATTCTTGCCGTTTATAGCATTGGTTGCTCTGACGGCAACTGGTTATTCAGAAAGATTGTTATTCTTTGTACTTTTTGTTTCGATGGGTTGGCTGACTATTCTATGGTCACTATTTTTTATAATTTGGACTAATTATTATTTAGATGTTTGGATTCTGACAGATAGGAAAATTATTGATATCGAACAGTACACTCTTTTTAGTCGAGAGGTTTCGGAGTTTCGCCTTGATAGGGTGCAGGACGTCACAGTTGAGGTAAAAGGAATCGTGGCGACAATGTTGAGATTCGGAACTCTTCACGTCGAAACTGCTGGAGCGGTTAGGGAATTCGTGATTAAGAATGTGCCCAACCCTTACGATGTTCGAGACGAGATTATGGATTGGCATGATAAGGCGATGAAAACATTATCTTTACAAAAAGATGGCTAGAAAAAAACACGAGGTTCCAGGACAGTCAGACTTTTTTAGCGATGAAGTGACTCCTGAAAGAAAGAAGTGGTTAGTTAATATAGGAGAAGTCGATAGCGATGGGAACGTGGCAGTCTATCCGGTATCACAACCTGATAAGTGGGTAAAATTTGGCGTATTCCCAGGCGGAGAAATAAAAAAGATAGCTGGTAATATATTTCTGTCACCAGAAGAATATAGGCATGCAATGGAGCGGATAGGCGCAGTATTAAAGGAGGGGGACGAGGCGGGAAGGTTCGAAGATAAGCCTATTCCTCCAGTAGTTGAGGGTCAGCAAGAGTTTTAACTTGAATTGACGTTTTTTCTATAATATAGTGCTTCCACGCTAGATAGGAGTTGCTTTGACATACAAAGTTTTCGGAGATGGTCCGCTTGTCTTCTTGGTGTCCTTGGATGGAATTTGGGCGACCATAATCTACAAGGGAGAGATTCATCTTCCTTTGAAGAGGAGTGGAGAGAAGTATGCCACTTACGGGCGTCGGACTTCGTTGCCGAACGTCAATTCGTGGATTCCGGGTGAGTTCTTCTGGAGTGGACTTGAGAAGGCCAACCAGCTCATGAAAGGGATGGCCTCGAAGCCAGCCTCGGAGGCGTGGAACCATCCTGAGATGAGATCTGTTGATGAGGTCGGCCGAAACAAGTCGTTTTACTTCTTCATTCACCCTCTCGGCCAACATTGCTGGGTGTGGTATGTGGTCGGAGAGGTGCAGGTCGCCATTGTCCGGCTCGTGCCTGGTCAAGATGGACTCCCTGTCATCGATCGCGAGAAGTCGCGATATCTGGAGGACATTCCTCTTGAAGATCTCGACCATATTCGCGTGAAGGCAGACATGCTCATGCATGAGCAGTTGGTTTTCGCCCGCGGGTGAACCAATCCCCAACAGAGGGGGCGATGACGTGAGGGGGATCACTTCGAGCCCCCTTTCGTCATTTTTAGATACAAAAACTAATTTTGTTTGAGAGGATTACTCTCAGAGAAACCAGCTTGGGTTTGGACTCCCATAATAGCTTTCTCGTGAAATTCTTCTAAATTACAAGCGCCCGTGTAGCTCAAGGCGCTTCTAAGTCCTGATATTAATCTGTCTATGATATCTTCTACGCCGGACAAGCCCTCTTTAAGGTAGATTCTTCCATTATTAGTTCCTTCTTGGAAATATTGTTTTTTAGCTAAATCGAATTCGTCGAGATGTTTAAATTTGTCATTGACGGCACTTGTGGAGGCCATGCCGATGCTTATTTTGTAAGGTTTTCCATATTCATCAAATTGGATATCTCCTGGACTTTCATACGTCCCTGCCAATATTGTCCCAAACATAGTGCTAGTAGCGCCACTAGCTAGAGCTAAAGCTAAATCTCTTGGTTCTCTGATTCGTGAGTCTGCCCAAACATGCTTGCCCTTTTTCCTTGCAGATTTTGCACACTCTATAACCGCCGATAATTGAGGCCTACCGCTGGCCGTCATGATTCTAGTTGTACAGCTTCCCCCAGCACCAATACCGACATTTACGATGTCTGCTCCAGCATCAATAACGTCTTCTACGGCTTTGCCCGTAGCTACTTGGGCTGCATGTATAATAATGTCTTCGCCAACAGCATCTCTTACCCTTCTGACAGTCTCTAAGAGCCTCTTAGAGTGCCCGTGGGCCGTATCTATGGCAATGATGTCGACATTCATGTCTTTAAGCGCCTTGGCTCGCTCTACGGCGTTATCGTTAGTTCCTATGGCTACTGCCGTTACGAACTGGCCATCTTTGTTTAGAGCTGGTTTATAGAATTCAGAACGAACAGCGCCTTTCTTAGTAATGATTCCTATTAGTTCACCGCTTTTTTTAATAATAGGGAGAACGGATATGTGGCTTTCGTTTAATTTATCAAAGGCCTCTCTTGGCGTGATAGAATCATCTCCGGAGATAATATTGTGCGTCATGACGTCTCTTAGGATAGAAAATTTATCTCTACCTTCGGCATCTCTCTCTGTAAAGATGCCGGTCGGTTCACCCTTTTCGTTGGTAACTACGATTGCTCCGTGAGCTCTCTTGTTTATAAGGTTGAGAGCAGTTTGGATAGATTCACTTTCTTCTAGGGTAACCGGAGTTTCTATAATGGGATGACGAGATTTTAGATATTTTACAACTTCTTCAATTCTATCGAGATGAGTATCTTGAGTTAGGACCACCAGGCCACCCCTTCGGGTCACCGTCTCGGCCATCCTTTTGCCAGCGGCTGAGGTCATGTTGGCTACTACTATGGGAATAGTGGCCCCTGTTCCGTCTGGCGGAGTTATGTCCACATCCATACGAGATCGGATATCGGAATATTGAGGTAGTAGAAAGACGTCTTCGTAGGTTAGTTCTTTTTCTTCATCTTCTTTGTGTAGAAAACGCATTAGTATTTATGAGTCTTGCAAGGATTATTGTAGCCCATATAGATTTTCAATACTAAATTTTTGTGAACAAATTGAATTTATGGCAACATAATAATATGTTTCAAAACCTTGATCCTAATATGACAGCTGACAATCCATTGTTTTGGATGATGGTTGCTATCCAGCTTTGGGAGTTACCATGGAAAGGTGTGGCTCTTTGGAAAGCAGCTCGAAACAAACATATGGGTTGGTTTTTTGCGTTGCTTCTTGTCCATCTCGCAGGTCTAATAGATATTATTTACATCTTTTACTTTAGCGAGCCTAAAAAGAAGGTAATACTTAAGATTCATAAGGGTCCTCAGAAAACAAAAAAATAGAACGTGAAGAAACCACTACTTGGCGCTCATGTATCTACGGCGGGTGGGCTTTTTAAGGCCGTAGAAAACGCTACTGCTATAGGGGCGGAGTCTATTCAGATATTTGGAGCTTCTCCAAGGCAGTGGAAGGCTAGGCTTCCAGTTAAAGAGAATATAGAGATTTATAAAGACGCTGTTAGGCAGAGCAAAGTAGGGTCGGTTTATCTACATGCTGCTTATTTAGTTAATTTAGCCAGTGCCGACAAAGAGATACATAAAAAATCAGTAGAGAACCTTTCGACTCATTTTAAAATAGCCAATTTAATTGGTGCTAAGGGATTAGTCTTTCATATTGGTTCAGCTAAAGGTGTAGATATATCTGTGGCAAAAAAGAATATTGTTGCAGGTATGAAGAAGGTCCTCAAGAATGTTTCTGGAGAATCATTTTTAATAATGGAGAATTCTTCGGGTGGAGGCGGAAAGATCGGCGTGGAGATAGATGAAGTGGGCGAATTATTAAAGAGCGTTGGGTCGAACAGAGTCAAAATATGTTTAGACACAGCCCATGCTTTTGAGGCCGGCACCCTAGAGGTATCTCAGGCGTCGATTAAAAAATATTTTGATAAGTGGGAAAGTCGGATTGGCTTAGACAATCTAGTCGTCATTCACGCCAATGACTCTAAAACTGCTTATGGGTCACAATCTGATAGACATGAGAATATCGGCGAGGGACATATTGGTATGAGCGGATTTAAAAACCTAGCTAAGGAAAAACGACTTTGGAATAAAGATTGGATATTAGAAGTGCCGGGATTCGATGGTATGGGTCCAGATAAGAAAAACTTAGATATCTTAAAAAGCCTGTTTTAATTTTAAAGTTATCAACTCTCGTCTATAATTAGTCTACATGGCTCAAAAGAAAACAATAGATAGAAGCGAAGGAGATATTCTTGCTATCAAAGCGAGGGATCAATATCGAACAATAGATGAGCTCGTAAAAAGAAGCAGACCCAACTCTGTTTATTACACTCTTTTGATAATCTCGTCTTTGATTATCGCTTTTGGTCTCTTGCTCGGAAGTTCGACCGTAGTTATTGGTGGAATGTTGGTGACTCCGGTTCTAACCCCAATACTTTTTATAGCTTTGGGTGTTGTTACTGGCGAATTAGGTTTAATTAAGAGTGTCAGCCAGCTTATTGCCAGATCTTTTGCGATTATTTTTGCGAGTGGTCTTGTGACTGCTTGGATTTTTGGTACTGGTAACGGGTCGTTAAGTTCTATTGAAAATAATATTACGGTGCCAGCACTTTATTTCAGTGTGGCGCTATTGGCTGGTGCAGCGGCTACTTTTGCCTGGACAAGGAAGGATGTAGTAGATGTTCTGCCAGGCGTTGCAATAGCGGTGGCGTTAGTCCCTCCGCTCACTTTAGCGGGTATAGGTTTGAGTATTCTAGACGGCGCTTTTATTCGAATGAATTTTCTGATATTCATGTTCAACGTATTTGGAGTAATAATTGGAAGCTTAATAGTCTTCTCTCTCCTAGGATTTTATAAAACTAAAGAGAGGGTCCATCGCGAGACAACAGAAGTAGTAGAGAAAAAGCCAAGAAAAAATAAGAAATAGCTTCGTATAAAAATTAATAGCCCCAAAGCGGGGCTTTTTAGATGAGAATCAAGGTAAAAGTTAAATTAAATTCTAAAAAGAGCGTCTTCGAGGAGGTGAAGGAGGGTATGTATGTCGCTAGAATCAAGTCGCCTCCAATTGAAGGCAGGGCAAATGAAGAACTGGTTTCTTTAATAGCTAAATATTTTGGTGTTCCCAAGGGTCGAGTGAATGTAGTCTCAGGATTGAAATCGAAAGAGAAAGTAATTAGTATCAAAGATAAATAAAACCAAATGCAGGCAGTAATTTTAGCAGCAGGGGCAGGAACAAGATTGCGTCCGTTTACGGATAATTTACCGAAACCCATGGTTAGTGTTTCGGGGAAGCCTATTTTAGAGCGGACTTTAGATATTTTACCTGATGAGATAGACGAGGTTATATTGGTCGTCGGCTATAAGAAAGAAAAAATTATTGAACATTTTGGCGATGAACATAGGCGTATCAAGATTAAATATGCGGAACAGAAAGAACAAAAGGGTACCTACGACGCCCTCTTATCTGCAGAGCCATTTCTTAAAAAAGGATTTTTCCTTCTTCTTCAAGGAGACGAACTTTATCATCCATACGATTTGAAAAGATGCATCGATTCTGAAGAGCCGGCCGCCTTAGTCATTGAGACAGAGCATCCAGAGAGGTTCGGAATATGTATACCAGACGAGAATGATTACGTGGTTGAGATTATAGAAAAACCAACAGATGCTCCTGGTAATCTGGCAAGTATCGGAGCATTTCTATTGCATACAGATCTTTTCAAGACGCCCAAGTTTGTTTCCGAATCGATTCTGGGCGAATATGTTCTGGCAGAGCACATAGGCAAGTGGGTAAGGGAAACAAAAATGAAACTTATAAAAGCAACTTTTTGGTATACAATCAGCTCCCACGAAGACGTTTATATCGCTGATAAGTTTTTGGGAATGTAGGCTTCTCTCTGGTTTATTCACTTTGGGTTATAATTATTTAAGATGTTAGATTTTTTGAGCCCCATAGATGCGATTTCTTCTATAACGCTTTTAGTATTGGCGATTTTTGGCGCCGTGGAGCTGGTTATTATTTTCCACCATCGTAATTATTTTAAGAAAAACCACCTCGTCATTTTCAAAGTAGATCCTAAAATTTCAGATGGTAAGATAGGAGACTTTATTAAATCTATAAAACCACCCTTTACTTTTGAAATAGCCATCCATCATTTAGGCAAAGAAGTCCATTATTACGTAGCCTTGCCCAAAAATAGGGCTAAAATATTGGCGGGATTTGAAGAAGTCAAAGAGGTGGAAGATTACCATCTTTTTAATCACGGAGGAGAGCACGTGGGTGCATATTTTAAAGAAGGTGGCGATTGGTCAGATATAGATTTAGCTAAGGTAGATTTCTCTAAAGTGAACGAAGTGGGAGAGGGTGTGGCTATTCAGATGGTCTTTGGTCGTCGTCGTCGGAAGGGGACGGCGGTTAATCTTAGAATATTAGCCTCGGCTCCATCCAGTTATCAGGCAAAAGAGATATTAGCGTCGATTAAACCCGCTTTTTCGAGCTTCGGTTTGATTGAATCCAGAGGAGAAGATTTTCTTAACGAAGTTAATTTTAGAGAATTCAATAAAAAGGAGTTGATGTACTGGGGCTTGAAAGCTACTCCCTCAAAGAGCTAGAATATTAATGGAGCGGCATACAGGGCACTCGCTCAACACAGAGGCTTAGGAGGCCACCATGTCCGCTCCATATCACAGTCCTTAACAGCCCTCTTTTTGAGGGCTGTGATATTCTTATAGATATGGAGTTTCAAGAGAATATATCGCTTAGTAACTACAGCAATTTAAAAGTTGGTGGTCCGGCAAGATATTTCAAAATAGCTAAATCCAAAGAAGAACTTAGGGCGTCTTTAGAATTGGCGAAGAAGCAAGATCTAAAAGTTTTTATTTTAGGTGGGGGAACAAATATTCTTTGGAGCGACAACGGATATCACGGCTTAGTATTGAAGCCGGAAATAGATTTCTATGAGAGAGAAGAGAATGACGTCGTGGCAGGTTCGTCTGTTCTAATGAGCAAGTTGGTAGATTTTTCTATTAAAGAGGGTTTGGCGGGTTTGGATTGGGCCGGAGGGCTTCCTGGTACTTTGGGTGGCGCTGTTTTTGGGAACGCCGGTTGTTTTGGAGGAGAGATTAAAGATTCGGTGCTTGAAGTAGAGAGTTTGAGTCTTGAAAGTTTAGATTTTAAAAAAAGAGATAATCTAGCGTGTGAATTTAAATATCGTGACAGTATTTTCAAATCTGGAGACGTCGATGAAATTATTGTTCAAGTAAGGCTTGGACTAAATAAGGGTAAAAAAGAAGAACTCCTAGCAAGAGTAATGGAGCAAAAACAATACAGAGAAGAGCACCAGCCTCTTGACCGACCCAACATAGGTAGCTTTTTTAAGAACGTAAGAATCGAAGGCTTAGAAGAGGAGCTTGTTAAACCCCATAGAGAACTTATCAAAACAGACCCATTCCCCGTCATACCAGCCGCGCATCTTATTTATGCCTCTGGATTGCAGGGCTTAAAATTAGGAGGGGCAGAGGTGTCTTCGAAGCATCCGAACTTTTTAATTAATACTGGCGATGCGACTACGGCAGACTTTTTAGGCTTGATGGAGCAGGTCAAACAGAAAGTTAAGGAAAAGTTTGGTATCGAACTTGAAGAAGAAGTAAGGGTGATAGAATAGATACAGATGCCAGAGAAGATCAAGAATTTTAAAGAACTTGCGATCACGCCCCTCAGGAGGGTTCTTTTAGAAATTACTGAAGCAGGGCTTGAAGCGATTGATACGCCAAGCGTTATTAGGGGGGAAATTCTTCTAGAGGGAGACACTTTAACAATAGAAAAAAATAGATATTCATTAAAAGACGTCGAGAATCTCTATGTAGTTGGGGCTGGTAAGTGTGTGTTTGAGGCTACTGAAATATTAGAAGAAGTATTGGGAAGTCGTCTTACGGGTGGTTTCGTGGTAGATGTGAGTGTTCCAAAAGGACACAAGCTAAAGAAAGTGAAGTGTTCTGAAGGAACGCATCCCATGCCGTCCTCAGCGAACGTGAAAGCTTCTGGTCAAATTCAGAAAGTATTAAAAGGTGCGACTGAAAAAGATATGGTGATTTTTATTATCTCCGGAGGAGGTTCAACTCTTCTTTGTTTGCCGGATGATGGTGGCAGTTGCGATGCAGAAGCAGGAGTTCTAAAAATACTTTTTAATAAAGGGGCCGATATAGAAGAAATCAATATTTTACGTAAGCATTTGTCTTTTGTGAGGGGTGGGTTCTTGGCGAAGCACGCCTATCCAGCCAAAGTGGTAAGTATTATTTTTTCAGACGTGCCGGGAAACGACCTTGAATTCGTAGCTTCGGGCCCAACGGTTAAAGACCACACAACAATTAAGGATGCTGAACGGATTCTAAAGAAATACGAAGTTTTAGAAAGTAGCGACTTCAAAGAGATTAAACTTATCGAGACTCCGAAAGAAGAAAAATACTTCAATCAAGTAGACAACATTATGCTCGTATCTAATAATCGGGCATTAAATGCGATGGCCAAGAAGGCGGAAGATTTGGGGTATAAACCGAGAATAGTGACAACTGCCATGAAGGGTGAAGCACGAGATGTGGCGCAAGATATCGTTAAAGAGTTGCATAAAAATGAATCAAAAGAAGTCCTTTTATATGGTGGAGAGACGACGGTTACCGTCAAAGTTAAGGGCAAGGGAGGGCGCAATAGGGAGTTAGTAATATCGGCTTTGCTTTCAGTAAAAGATGACGAGATTTTAGCATCTGTTGCGTCTGATGGTAGAGATAATAGTGAGTATGCTGGAGCGATTGCGGATGTTGAGACCCTTGCTCACGCCAAGGCTAAGAAGTTAGATGTCGAGTGGTATTTAGACAATAATCAGTCAGACAAGTTCTTTAAAGAGACGGGTGACTATATAATGACAGGAGACACTGGTTCGAATGTGTCAGATCTAGTAATAGCAATCAAAAAATAACCTATGAGAAACACAAAATTAATTTTGGCATTAGATAAGGTGGGATTAAAAGATGTATCCCTTGTGGGTGGTAAAAATGCATCTCTAGGAGAGATGTTACAGAAGCTTACCCCTAAGGGTGTCGCCATACCTTCGGGATTTGTCGTAACGGCCGAGGCTTATAGATATTTCTTAAAAGAGACCAAGTTAGATGTTTTTATAAAAAAATCTTTAAAAGGTTTGGATTCTCATAATGTCCGCGAGTTGGCTTCTGTGGGCAAAAAGATAAGAGGGGCGATAGTGTCTGCTGATTTTCCGAAAGAATTAGAGCTTCAAATAGAGAATGCCTATAAAGCCTTGGAAAAGAAATATGGCAAAGACATAGATGTCGCTGTCCGTTCTAGTGCAACGGCTGAAGATTTGCCGGGAGCAAGTTTTGCTGGAGAGCATGAAACATATCTTGGAATAAGAGGGGTTAAAGACGTGATGTCGGCTACCAAGTCCGCTATGGCATCTCTTTTCACAAATAGAGCCATCTCTTACAGAGTTGATAAAGGTTTTGGGAGCATGGACGTGGCTTTGTCTGTGGCGGTTCAGATTATGGTGCGTTCTGACTCCGGTGCTTCGGGAGTTATGTTCACCCTCGATACAGAATCCGGATTTAAAGACGTTGTTTTGATTAGTGCTTCGTGGGGTCTCGGAGAGATGATTGTTCAGGGGAAAGTAAATCCAGATGAATATTTAGTGGCTAGGAAGAATTTGGGAGTTGCTCCTAATCCGATTATTTCAAAAGTACTGGGCGACAAGGGTAGTAAGATGATCTATTCCAAGGATAGGGGAGGGATTCGCCCCGTTAAGATAATGACAACATCCATCAAGGAGCGTAAGAGTTTTGTATTAAATGAGAAAGAAATTTTAACTCTTGCTAAATGGGGAGTGGAGATAGAAAAACATTATTCAAAGAAGTACGGCAAATGGACGCCCATGGATATGGAATGGGCCAAAGACGGACGTACTGGAAAGTTGTTTATAGTACAGGCCAGACCAGAGACCATTCACGCGAGTCGAGATTTCACAAAAATCCACGAATATGTCCGTTTGGAAGAAGGCAAGCCTATAACAAGCGGTGTCTCTGTGGGTAACAAGATTGCTGTGGGTAAGGCCAGGGTTATTCTAGACGCTAAAGACATTCATAAGTTTAAGGCAGGAGAAGTGCTGGTGACCGATATGACGGATCCGGACTGGGAGCCAATCATGAAGATTGCTTCAGCTATTATAACGGATAAGGGTGGGCGAACTTCGCACGCAGCCATTGTGAGTCGCGAACTTGGTATCCCTGCCGTGGTTGGCTCTGGTAATGCCACAAGGAAGATTAAAACAGGTCAAAACGTGACGATTGATACGGTGGGTAGCGAAGGATTCGTCTTTAACGGGCTCCTAAAATTCAAGATTAAAGAGCGCGACCTTAAAAACATCCCTAAAACCAAGACTCATATAATGATGAATATTGGGACGCCAGACACTGCTTTTGAGAAATCTTTCTTTCCTAACAAGGGGGTTGGATTAGCTCGCGAAGAATTTATTATTGCTTCTCAGATAGGCATCCATCCGATGGCGCTTATTAATTACGACAAGCTGTCCGAAGAGCTTAAGAAAAAGATAGATAAAAAGACTGTCGGCTGGGAAGATAAGAAACAGTTCTATGTAGATAATTTAGCTTATGGCATCGCCAAGATTGGAACAGCTTTTGCACCCAATCCAGTGATAGTTAGATTCTCCGACTTTAAGACTAATGAATATCGTACTTTGCTTGGCGGAGAATTATATGAGCCGGAAGAGCAAAATCCAATGATTGGTTGGAGGGGCGCTTCGCGCTATTACCATGAGAATTTTAGAGAGGCATTTAAGTTGGAGCTCTCGGCGCTTAAGAAAGTCCGTAACGAGATAGGTCTTAAAAATGTTATACCGATGGTGCCGTTTTGTAGAACTCCAGAAGAGGGGATTCAAACTTTGAAATTAATGAGAGAGGCGGGATTAAAGCCAAAATATTTCAGCAAAGATAAAGACGCGATGCCTGTTTATGTGATGTGTGAGATTCCTTCAAATGTCATTAACGCAGACGAGTTTCTGGATGTTTTTGATGGGATGTCTATAGGGTCCAACGACCTCACTCAATTAATTTTAGGGCTCGATAGGGATTCAGAGATTGTGAGCGGTGTAGGCAATGAAAAAGATACAGCTGTTAAATCGGCCATATCAGACATTATTAAGAAGTGTAAGAAACGCGGTAAATACATAGGTATTTGTGGTCAGGCGCCGTCTGATTATCCAGACTTTGCTACTTTCTTGGTGGGTGAAGGAATAGAGAGCATGTCTTTGACCCCAGATACGGTTGTAGAGACAACCATCGCGGTTGCCAAAAAAGAAAAGAAAAAAAGATAAGAAAGCGATGGCTAGCATAGCATTCTACGGAATTAAGCCATGGGGGCAAGAGCATCTTAAGAAGCGTCTTAAAGGGCATAAACTCTTTTTTCACGAGGAACACATAGGCCAAGACCATCCTCCTGTTGAAAAAGATATTGATATACTTTCTGTTTTTGTTGGTTCTGACGTGACGGCAGAGGTGATAGAGGGTCTGCCGAAATTGAAGTTTATCGCAACTCGTTCAACGGGTTTTGATCATATAGACCTCAAGGCGTGTGAAAAAAGAGGCATCGTTGTTTCTAATGTTCCTTCTTATGGAGAAAATACAGTGGCTGAATATGCTTTTGCTTTGATATTAGTTTTGTCGAGGCGTATTTATGATGCCTATGAGCAGGTTCGTGAAGAGGGGGATTTTAGTTACGACAACTTGCAGGGGTTTGATCTTATGGGGAAAACTTTGGGAGTTATAGGCACCGGTAGAATTGGCAAACACACGGCTCGCATCGGTAAGGGTTTTGATATGGAAGTTCTGGCATACGATGTATTTCAAGATAAAAAGTTTGCAAGGAAAGAAAAAATTAAATATGTATCTTTAGAAAAGCTTCTTAAGGAAAGCGATATTGTCTCTTTGCACGTTCCTTATATGAAAGGGACGCACCACCTTATTGATAAGGCAAAGATGGCAATGATGAAGGACGGCGCATATCTTATTAATACCAGTCGAGGCGCAGTAGTAGATACGCAGGCTCTGGTTGGAGCGTTGAAAAGCGGAAGATTAGCTGGTGCAGGACTCGATGTGTTCGAAGAAGAAGAAGCTGTTCAAGACGAAGCGAGCTTTTTATCCGCAAAAGATACTACAGAACATGATTTACGCAACGTTATAGCTGACCACATCCTAGTGGATATGCCGAATGTAGTTGTGACGCCACACAATGCTTTTAATACGAAGGAAGCTCTGGAGCGCATATTAGACACGACGGTTTCTAATATAGAGAAATTTTTAAAAAAGAAGCCTCAAAATATAGTTAATTAAAAGTGTCTTCCGCCGGAGGCGGATGCTCATAGTTTTAACTAAAATAAATTTTAGAAAACAATGGCAAAAATATCCGACATTAAGGCCTTAAAAATTTTAAATTCTCGAGACGATTGGACGATTGAAGTCGAGCTTATTTTGGAAGACGGCAGTTGCGTTAAGGCATCGGTACCGGAAGGAAAGAGTGATGGCTCGTATGAGGCAGTTCCAGTGGATGTCGATAAGGCTATTCTAAATATCCACGAGGAAATTCTACCAGCCTTACGAGGATTAGAGTCTTCAGATCAATTAGCTCTCGATAATAAGATGAGGGAGTTGGATGGCACGGAGAATAAATCTCGTCTTGGAGCGAACGCTATTTTGGCCGTCTCTATTGCCCTAGTTCGCGCATCAGCTTTATCTAGTGGGAGACCTCTTTGGAAATATATTAGAGAGATGAGCAGACTTGAGTCTTTCGGCGCAACTCGAATATATGCGAATTTAATTAATGGCGGAAAGCATGCTGGCAATAATTTAGATATTCAGGAATATCTAATTATTCCAAAAACAGAAAGTGCTAAAGAGTCGGCTGATATTATCAGTCATATATATCATAATCTTGGCACTATCTGTGTCGAAAAATATGGAGAGTCTGCAACTTTAGTCGGAGATGAGGGTGGTTATGCCCCATCTCTTGATAACAACCTCACGCCCCTGAAGTTAATTAAAGAAGCATCTAATGAATTCGAAGTTGATGTGGGGATAGATGCTGCTGCTAGCGGTATAAAGATGAGTAACGAGAAGTTAGTAGAGATGTATCGAGAGATGGTTGGTGTTTATAACCTCTTCTATTTAGAAGATCCATTTAGCGAGGATGATTTTCATGCATTTAAGGGAGCGCTACTTGAGTTTGGCGAAGGAGTGAAAGTGACGGGGGATGACCTAACTGTGACGAATACAGATCGCATGCGTACGGCTAAGGCTCAAGAAAGCATCAACGGAGTAATTATTAAACCCAATCAGATAGGGACCGTCTCAGAAACTATTGAGGCAGTGCGTCAGGCACGCAAGTATGGATGGCAAGTGGTTGCTTCTCATCGTTCAGGAGAGACCAACGATTCATTTATTGCAGATTTTGCTGTTGGCGTTGGCGCTGACGGTATTAAGATAGGTGCTCCTGCTAGGGGCGAGAGAATAGCTAAGTACAATCGTCTATTGGAGATAGAGAGAGAGGACGTCTAGGTGTTTTTTCTAAAAGTATAAACAGGCTCTATATCTAGGTTCCAAAGTTGTTTCCAACCAGTATCTCCAACCAGGAAATCAATTTCTTTAGCTCTTAGTTCTATGGATTTTTTAATGTGCTCTAAGGTCATAAATTTGCCTAAGTTTTTGCAACTAGAATCGAATCCAGCGTTGAGTACATAGTAATATCCATTGAAGAACGCTCCCATCTCAATGCCGACTATCTTGTCGTTAAGAGTTACTGTGAGGGTGTGCAAAAAACCTTCTTGATTGAAACATTGAATTAGAGATTCAAATTCACGAAGCGTTTTATTGTCTGTAAAATCAGATTCTTTTCCGAAGCGTTCTATATTAAACGTCGCCAAGTCGGATGTAAGTTTTTCAATTCCTTCTTTTTCTTGAATCCAAGCCAGTCGATAGGGGATGCCCTCGATTGCCTTAAGGTCGTTTCGTAAGTTTTTATAATGTTTTTTTCCAAAGCGCTGAAAGAATACATCTAAATCGTGATTGATTTGATTCAGGTCTAGGCCATACTTAACGTCTTTCTCGGAAAAATATTGAGCGTATTCTGGATAGAGGTCAGTGACGCTTTCGACTGCTGATTTTTTAAGATCGAACAAGGTAGTCTTTTCTGGCATAGCTTCGAAAAAAGACGAAAACATTTTGATTGGAAACCAGAAATTCCTGTTTTCTGGATAGCCTCCTCCAAAGAAATAGTGCTTTTGATAATCGGTATCAAAATAGAGTGGTAGAAGTCCTCTGTCGCCACTTTCTTCTATCAGGATAAAATATAATTCGTGAATGTTTGGGTCGTAAAAAGAAGAAACAGTTTTCCACAGGTCCCAGATACTTGTATTAGGCGAGAATTGATTCCATAATTCTTCACATAAACGTATGTCATTAATAATTTCTTTTTTCATAGGGAAAAAGCTGTTATTATTTTTAACCTAGATGAATAATAACACCCACCAACTGGCTGGCAAAACTATCATTCTGGTCAATACGGGTCCGACAAAAAAGCGGTTTATCTTTCAGCGTCTGAAAAAGAACAATATTAAGATTATTTGTTTAAATAAAGAAAAAAATTGGGCACAGCCGTATGTTGATCATTGGATTTTAGCTGATAATGCAAATCATTCTGAATCGATTTCAGCCGTTAAGGAGTTTATTGTCAACAATCCGGATATAAAAATAGGCGGGGTTCTGACTTTTTGGGAGGACGACGTTTTATTGACTTCAAAAATCGTAGACAAATTCAATTTTATCGGTATTCCATACAGTATTTCTAAGAGGATAAGGAATAAATTTTTATTCAGAGAGTTCTGTAAAGAAAACGGCTTGCCGACGCCACGACATATGATTATTAAGTCTTTAGCTGACATCCAAAATTTTCCGGAAAGTTTCAACTACCCGCTGGTTATTAAGCCGGTCTACGGAGCCACCAGCGCTTATGTAATTAAGGTAGATAATAGCGAGGAGCTTATCAATACTTACAACTACATTAAAAAGAATATTTCAGCTAATACCGAAGCAACAAGTTCTTTGAATGATGGTTTGGATATTTTTGTTGAAGAGTATGTTTCGGGAGACGAAGTTGATATTGATATCATCCTGCAAAACGGAAAGATAAAATTTACTTCAATTACTGATAATTATCAGACAAAAGAGCCGTTTTTTGTGGAAACAGGACAGTCAATACCATCAAGATTGTCCAGCAAAACTAAAGACGACCTAATTAACATGGCTGAAGAAACTCTGGAAAAAATGAGTGTCCAAAACGGAGTGATTCATTTTGAAGCCAAGTCAACAAAAGACGGTCCGGTCCCAATTGAGATAAACTTGCGTATGGGTGGCGACGAAGTGTATTCATTTGTCAAAGGAGCCTGGGAAGTGGACATGATTGAGAGTGCCGCCAAGATTGCCTGCGGTGTTTATATTCCCAAAATTGAAAAACCGGAAGCGCCAAAGAAGTATCTTACCGGCGTTTATTTCTTATCAGATTATTCGGGAGTTTTATCTAAGCTAGAAATCGATAACGAGGTATATAAAAAGGATTATTTAGAAGAGCTTCACTTTTTCAAGAAAATTGGTGAGCCAATTTTGGTTCCCCCCGAAGGATATGAATATCTAGGCTGGTTAACGACTTCGGGGTTTAGCTCACTCGATGCTCAAGATAATTTGAACAATGCCCTGAAGCATGTCGATTACGAAGTTGTTAGGTTTGCCCCAGAGTCTTCCATAGGTAGGACTGCGCGAAAGAATAGTCTTTCCAATGCGGCTTTGACCTCCAGGTTGCTAGTTCGTGCCGCCAAAATTGAAAAAATCAGAAGGACGAAAAAAGAGAATCAGAGAAACCTCCATATCGGGATTGCTCTCAATATTTATGACGATGCAGAAGGTAGCGATGTAGAGAAAGAATTAATGTCCGTTGGAAAGAACATTGCAGAGGCTCTTGAGAGTAGAGGTTATAAAGTTTCATTTTTCGACTTTAATAACGTGGAAAAAGTTTTCAACGAACTCAAAACCGGCGACGTCGATTTAGTTTTTAATGTCTGCGAAAGGATAAACAATTCCAGCCTGCTCGAGCCACATGCAGCCTCTTTATTGGACATCTTACAGATTCCCTATACTGGCTCTAACCCCTCAACCTTGAGTCTATGTATCGATAAAATCAGAGTTAAAAAAATGTTATCTTATCATAATATTCCGACTCCCAAATGGGATTATGTCTATACTTTGGACGATGAAATTGATGCGAGTTTGAAATATCCATTGATTATTAAGCCGGCCAATACTGATAATTCAATCGGAATCACAAACGAATCAGTAGTAACCAATAGAGAAGGATTGCAAAATCAGCTGAGAAAAGTAATCGTCGATATAGGTAGCCCGGCTTTGATTGAAGAATACATTGAAGGCGATGAATACGACATCTCCATTTTGGGAAATGAAGACAGCGATTTGCGGGTTCTGCCGCTATCGCGCTCAATTTTTAAAGATATGCCAAAAGACCAATGGCATATTTATACTCATGAAATGAAGTTCGGGGAAGCAACTTCGGATAAATATGGCATAACTGTTCAAAAACCAGCCAAAAATATTAGCAAAAAATTGGAGGCCCTCATCACAGAAATTTCTTTAGATACCTACAATATACTAGACTGCCATGACTATGGAAGAGTTGAGGTAAGGGTTGACCAGTACGACAATCCCTATGTTTTAGAGCTTAATCCTAATCCGTCAATTAATACTGATGATTGTGTGCCGGAAGTAGCGGAATTAACCGGTCTTGATTACGGCGATTTTTTGGAAGACATTATCGGCATGGCAATAAAGCGTTACCAGGACCGCCCGCCATATTATCATCTCCAAACAGCTGTTATTTAGAAACGAGCGCTACTTAATCTCGTAGACGAGCATTACAAATCATAATTTTTATATGTACTTCAATTTTAAAAAAAGCCTTTACTAGTGCCTTATGGGATGGCTATAATAGAGGTGAGCAATGAACATCGATATTAATTCTTTAGGAATTGATTTGACGGAACCGCTTAAGGTCTATATCTACGAGAAAATAGGCGGTTTAGACAAATATCTCCAGCAATACAATCCAGAAAGTTTGCAGGTGGATGTTGAGGTTTCGAGGACGACAGCTCACCATAAGCACGGAGATGTGTTTTATGCAGAGGTGAATTTGGGTTTGCCCGGTAAAATGCTTAGAGCGACTCAAACGACGCCTGATATCAGAGTCTCAATTGATAAAGTAAAAGATATTCTTCAAAGAGAGATTAGAAAGTACAAAGATCAACGTTAACTCATGAAAGTAAAGAAAGGCATGAGGAAGCGCCTCTTTTCTGGCGCTCCAAAACAGCCGAAAGATATAGATGAAGTTAACAACCTCGAAGAGGAGATTTCTGGTTTAACGGATGAGGAATTGAAGGAAGAGAGTCTTAAGCTTAAAAAAGAAGCTGAGGGAGGTGTCGATTTGGACGATTTGCTTGTACGAGCTTTTGCCATTGTAAGAGAGATGTCAAAGAGGAAGCTTGGACAGCGTCATTATGATGTTCAGCTTTGGGGAGGACTTGTCATGCATCGTAGTGGAATAGCAGAAATGGTCACGGGTGAGGGCAAGACCCTGGCCGCTACTGCTCCCGTCTATCTCAACACCCTAGATGGCAAAGGCTCACACGTAATAACAGTCAATGATTATTTGGCAAAACGTGATGCCGTTTGGATGGGCCAAATATATTACGCCCTAGGCCTTAGCGTGTCCTGTTTAATCCACGACAGCGCTCTTCTTTATGATCCAGAGTGGAAGCTGACAGAAGAGGAAAGAGTAGAGGCGGATAAAGAGAGAGACGAGAAAGGAAGTTTTGAGGTTAAAGAAGAGTTTTTAAGACCCGTTGAGAGAAAAGAGGCATATCAAGCAGACATAGTCTATGGGACAAATCATGAGTTTGGTTTTGATTATCTGAGAGATAACCTTAAGCGTTCTAAAGGAGAGCAAGCCCAACGTCCTTTAAATTTTGCCATCGTTGATGAGATCGACTCAATTTTGATTGACGAGGCTAGAACACCTCTTATCATCTCCGTACCCGACATGGGTTCATCTGATTATTACAGAGTATTTGCTGGGGCTGTCAGAAATTTAGTGGCGGAAGAAGATTATATTCTTGACGAGAAATTACGTTCAGTCGAGATTTTAGAACCCGGGATAGATAAAGTTGAGAAAAAGACAGGCATAAAGGATCTCTATAATGTTAATAATTTGCGCCTAGCGCATTATTTAGAATCCAGCTTGAAGGCAAAAGTGCTTTTCGAGAAAGATAAGGAATATGTGGTAAAGGACGGTCAAATTATAATAGTTGATCAATTCACCGGACGACTGATGCACGGCAGGCGTTACAGCGCTGGCATCCATCAGGCCATAGAAGCGAAGGAGGGGTTGGCGGTTCAGGAGGAGTCGCGAACATTTGCTCAGATTACAATTCAGAACTACTTCCGTCTTTATAAGAAATTGGCTGGTATGACGGGCACGGCTCAAACTTCGGCTGAAGAATTCCACAAGGTTTATGGCCTAGAAGTGGTATCTATTCCAACCAACAACCCTTTAATTAGAGAAGATTTTCAAGATTCAATCTATAAAGATTTAAAAGCAAAATACAATGCGATAGCTAAGGATATTAAGGAACGTAATGAGAAGGGTCAGCCCGTTTTGGTAGGAACAGTCTCTATAGAGAAAAACGAAGAGTTATCTAAGGCACTTAAAGAAGCCGGTATTACGCACGAAATATTAAATGCTAAAAATCATGAACGAGAAGGTGCAATTATTGCGCAAGCTGGTAGGAAGGGCGCTGTAACCGTGGCGACAAACATGGCGGGTAGAGGAGTCGACATTGCTCTTGGTGGGAGCCCTTTGGACCTCGAGAAGGCTAAGAAGATAAAAGAATTGGGTGGACTACATGTTATTGGTACAGAGAGACACGAAGCACGCAGAATAGATGATCAGTTGAGGGGACGTGCGGGACGACAAGGAGATGAAGGCTCTTCTCAATTCTTCCTTTCTCTCGAAGATGATCTTATGAGGATTTTTGGTGGAGAGCGTCTTCAGGGCTTGATGAGTAAATTTGATATGCCCGATGATATGACGATTGAAAACAAGATAGTCTCAAAGGCTATTGTACAGGCGCGGAGTAAGGTAGAGGGTTTTAACTTTGATTCTAGGAAGCATCTTCTTGAATATGACGACATTGTTAATAAGCAGAGAATGGCATTCTACGGAAGGAGGCAAAAGGCTCTTGAGAATATCGAGGACAATCAAGATGGAATTCGAGAACTTCTCAAGACGTCATTCGCTAATCAGCTAGAGGTCTTTAGAACTGCTGAGATTTCAGAAGAGCAAAAGAAAAGAGTTTTAGTAGAGATAGGTTCCCCAACAGAAGACTTAGATAAGCTGAACGAGTTCGCCGAAAAGAAAATAAACGAGATTGAAGACATTAGACCTATTGGTCACCAGTTGCTCAATATCATGGATACGCTTTGGATGAATCATCTTGAAGATATTGATTCTCTTAGAGAGTCCGTGCGTATAAGGGCCTATGGCCAAAAAGATCCTTTAGTTGAATATAGGCGAGAGAGCAAACAGCTTTTCGATAGAATGAATGCTAATTTTGAAGGATGGATTTTTACGCGTCTTTTCAGAATACGAACAGAAGGTGGAGAGAGCATCCAAGAAAATCAAGGGATGAGGGTAGCGAGTGGAACCGTTCGTCTAAGCGGTAAAGATAAAGTAGGGCGTAACGATTCTTGTCCATGCGGAGCAATCAATCCTGATACGAAGAAAGTATATAAGTATAAAAAATGCGGGCTTATTGGTGCTCCGCATCATAAGAAATAGGGGTGGAGGAGCCATAGCTGGTCGCTATGACTCCTCCTTGGGTACATAGTCATCGAGCAAGGCATCGATCTCCTTGAGCATGGCTTTCGGGGCGACGTTTCCCCTGAACATGAAACGTTTGGCTGCCGCTGTGACAGCCGCTCGCTCTACCGTACCTGCAGGCATGCTTGTGAGCCTCCTGCGCTTACGGTAATAGACGCGCGTGAACGTCATCCTCCGCGATGCTGGTACTGCTAGTACCGCCGCTGCCACAGTCGACGTAACGACCATGTGCTTAAGCTTCATATCACACTCCTTCAGATGAACCAGGTTAATTATGTGCACTCTTTACCGCTTCGGCAACTAGTGTTTTAAATTGCTTCTTAAAGTTATCTTTTGAGAATCTCTCGGCGGTTTTGGCTACTTGAGCTGGGTCAAACGCCATTTTCTCAAATCTTCTAACGGCGTTTACGATACTGTCTTCAGTCTGTTCATTGAATAAAATGCCATTGATGCCATCTTGGATGATTTCGGCAGTTCCACCTGCGTTATATCCGATGACTGGCGTACCGCAGGCAATAGATTCTACTGTCACAAGGCCGAAGTCTTCGACTTGAGGCACAATCGATGCTCTGGCACCAGAGATTATCTCACGAAGAAGGTTTTCGTCTTCAACAAAAGAAATATATTCACACTCATCAGTTTCGTTTATAAGTTTTTTAACCACGTTTTCTTCTGGACCGGTTCCAATTACTTTTAGAGGAAGCCCCATTTTCTTAAATGCCCTAATGACCATGGGGAATTTTTTATAATGAATTATTCTGCCGTAAATCAGAAAGTAGTCACGTTTCTTCATCTTGGGGTCGTAATAAAAGACGTGGTCTTCAATGGGAGGATTAATGACTGTCGCCTCGCGATTGTAGAAATTTTTTATTTTCCTTGCTATGTGGTTTGAGTTAGCGAGAAGATAATCGGGTTTTTGAGAGAATCTTTTATCTTGGAAACGCACATATTGGATAGCGGGCATACCTGCCCATATCAAAGGTCTGGGGAAAAGGTCGGGAAGATATGTCCACGGCTCCCAAGCATATCGAAGGGGAGAGTGAATATATGAAATATGAATACCGTTTTTGTATTTAACACCTTTTACGAACCCCATAGTGTTTGTGATAATAAGATCGTATTTATCTCCTAAGTCCAAGCTTTCAGCAGCGTGTCCCAGGATTGGAATAAAGAAACGATGTCTTTTTCTAATAAAAGATTTATTTGCGAAGCTTGTGTGAATTTCTTTGCCATCGAGAAGATGCCCAAGAGAACGGGGTTCATAAAGTAGAGTATAAATTGGCGCCTCGGGGAACATTTCAATAAGGTTAAGCAATACCCTTTCTTGGCCCCCGAATTGGTCCAAATAATCGTGAACTAGAGCTACGCGCATAGTTTGTTTAACGTGATATAATCTTATCACTTAGTGATGAGATACCCTCTGTGGAAAAGAATTTTTGATATATTTGGAAGCCTTCTAGGTCTTTTAATTTTTTTACCCTTAACGCCTTTTATTGCCATAGCCATTAAGCTTGATAGTAAGGGGCCTGTGATTGAGAGATTAGATAGAATTAGCGAAGGCAGAATAATCAAGGTATATAAGTTCCGTTCGATGATTGAGAATGCTGGAGCCTTAAAACCTCAATTAGCGCACCTTAACGAACGTAAAGATGGACCACTCTTTAAGATTAAAAAAGATCCACGCGTAACGAGGGTAGGTAAGCTTATAAGAAGAATCCGGGTTGATGAAGCCCCTCAGCTTATAAATGTTTTAAAAGGTGAGTTGGCGCTAATAGGGCCACGTCCCAGAGAGCCAGAAGAGGCTAGACAATATCCGCAAGAGTACAAACGCATTATAGAATTTCGTAATGGCGTGACGGGCTTCTCGCAGGTTAATGGAGCCTCTAGCCTGCCATTTTTAAAAGAACTTGAATTGGATAAATATTATGTTGAAAATTTCTCTTTTTGGCTGGATTTTAAGATTTTTTTTAAGACTATAGTCATTTTATTTTTCGACCCCACCGCCGTATGATAATTATATGAGTTTCAATAACGGTCGAATGGTGGCCGATATTAGGCACCCCAAAGAGGGAAAGCCAGAGCATCGTCAAACAAAAAAACCAAAGAAGAAAGGTTTGAGTGTCTCAAAACGTTTGGCAATATTGTTCTTATTTATTGTTTTGGTAGTAGCTTCTGTTCTTTTTACCGTAAATATTAGAAATAGCGCTAAGAACATATATCGTAGTTTTAAAGACCTTACAGGAAATGTTTCAAATTTTGGAGGTCTTGGGTTTGAGATCTCGCTTGATTCAATAGAACAGGACTTGGACGATTTGGGTAGAAAAGCGCAATTTTTAAGCCTCGCTCCACAACTTAAAGAAATACCCGGAGCCATAGGAGATTTGAAAGAGATTATTTCAGTAGTTGCTAACCTTGGCAGAGTTTTTTCGGGACTTAGAGAAGATGGACTCTCTCTTGCTTTTGATGGTAGGGGAGAAGAGCTTATCGGAGCTTTGAAGTTGATGAGGTTTGATTTGAATCGTTTGAAAGAAGTTAGCGACAGTTTGGTGGAGAGGGTTAATAGTATTAGTTCTTATGGTAAAGAGGTTGCCTCTTTGGGAGAGCAATTAATTGATTTAGAGAACAGGTTGGACGTTCTGATTAACTTCTTAGATGTTCCAGAAAAAAAGAACTTAGTAATACTTTTCGAAAACCCTTCCGAACTTAGGCCTTCGGGAGGGTTCGCCGGGAGCTATGGGGTGTTAGTCCTAGAAAGGGGAGGTATTGAGAACCTAGAGGTAAATGATATTTATTATCCAGATAAGTTTTTAAAGAAAAAAATTATTCCACCCTTTCAGTTGCAGGGCATTACTCCTAATTGGGGAGCGCGGGATACGAATTGGTTTTTTGACTTCGCTGATTCTTCAAAGAAGCTTTTAGAATATTTAGAGGCGTCTGAAGTCTATCAAAAGGACAGCATACGTTTTGATGGCGTAATTGCTTTGAACGTTAGGGTGGTCGAAGATATTTTGCGCTTAACGGGGCCTATCGATATCCCTGAATATGGCATGTCTCTCAATAGCAATAACTTTTTAAGAGAAATACAGGAACAGGTCGTAGCAGATAGGGTTCCGGGAGAGAATCCTAAAGAGGTGTTAAAATTTGCTGTCCCAGCTCTTATCGATGCTTTGGGCAAGCTCGATGGTGAAAAGAAAGGGGGGCTTATAGATGTTTTTATGGCTCATGCAAAGAGTAAGGATATCAAATTTTATTTTAGAGACAGTTCTATGGAAGAGATGGTCGTAGATATGGGCTCTGGTGGCAGAGACTACGAACTGCCTAAAGATTTCACGGGAGATTATCTAGCTGTGGTAAATGCAAATGTGGCTGGAGGCAAAACGGATGTTTTTGTTGACCAGAACGTGACACTAGAGAGCACGATAGATGCTAATGGGGTCGTCCAAAATAAACTTTTGATTACAAGGCGCCATAGGGGAGGAAGTGAGCCGGAAGTGTTTTATAACCAGACTAATCAGAATTTCTTGCGCATTTTTACGCTCCCTGGAATCATCCTGGATTACATAGAAGGTGGGACTCGAAAAGACGTCAAACCATTAGTTACGTATGTCGGGAGTGAATACGTCAAGGATCAAGACTTGTCAGAGCTAGAAGAGACGCGTACCCTTCTAGCTACTCCAGTTGATGGATATGTTGAGAGATACACTTATTCCGGTAAGAGGATATTCGGAACATGGTTTAATTTAGAGCCAGGCGAAAGTAAGTCTCTAGAGTTTCGATATGGTGGACAGAGAGTCTCGCTCGTAGATGGTCAGAAATACAAATTCGTATTAGACAAGCAGTCTGGAAGCGAAATGCAATTTGAATATAGTATTGTCGCGCCCGAAGGCTTTGTGTGGTCTGAAACGGGTAATGCTCGGTTTCAATATCGCGAGAGAGTCCTACCCGCTAGAATTGAAATAGACCTAACGCTTAAAAAGAAATAATGAATATTAGAAATTTTGTCATCATTGCTCATATCGATCACGGTAAAAGCACCCTAGCAGATAGGTTGCTTGAAGTTACGGGTACGGTTTCTAAGCGCGAGATGAAAGAGCAATATCTTGACTCAATGGAGCTTGAGAGGGAAAGAGGCATCACAATCAAGATGGCTCCAGTAAGGATGGTATATAAAGATACTATTTTGAACCTTATAGACACTCCTGGCCATAGTGATTTTTCATACGAAGTGTCTCGCGCCCTTAAGGCTGTAGATGGGGCGGTCTTGTTAGTTGATGCGATGCAAGGTATTCAAGCGCAGACGTTGGCTAACTTAGAGATGGCCAGGGAGAGTGGTCTTAAGGTGATAGGAGCCCTCAATAAAATAGACATGAATCCATTGGGGGTAGATGAGCTGGAGCAAGAGTTGGCAGAGTTAATTGATAGCCCAGTTGAATCTATCCATAAAATTTCAGCCAAAACAGGAGAGGGCGTTGAGGGCCTATTAGATAGTATCATCGAAGATTTCCCAATGCCGAAAGCATTGCCCCATGAATCAGCACTTATATTCAGTTCTCTCTACGATGAGCACAAGGGCATCATCGCTTTTGTTAGGATTTTTGGCGGATTTTTTAAAAGAGACCAGAAGACGATACTTCAAGCCTTTAAAGAGAATTTCAAAGTTAAAGAGGTAGGATATTTCGTTCCTGAATTGCGAGTGATAGATAAGCTTTCCGAAGGAGAAATCGGTTATATCGCGACAGGGCTTAAGGATCCCGAGAAAATAAGGATAGGAGACACTATTGGTGCGGATGCCTTGCCGGGTTTTAAGGTCCCAAGGCCAGTGGTTTTCGTATCTTTGTATCCAGATGCCGGTGGTGGTTATGACGACCTAGAAGTCGCTCTTGAGAAGCTCAAGCTTAATGATTCGTCTTTAGATTTTATGCCCGATTCTAGTCAGGTTCTGGGGAGAGGATTTAGGTGTGGGTTTTTAGGGCGCCTACATTTTGAAATAACGATGCAAAGACTCGAACGAGAGTTTGGGTTGGAGACGGTCAATAGTTTCCCATCGGTTGCTTACAAGGTTGTCTCTAGGGGAGGGAAAGAGGTTTTGGTTGAGAGTGCAGGAGATTTTCCTGACGACTATGAGAAAAGTTTTGAGCCGATGGTAAAGTTAAGTATCTTGACCCCTAGTAGATATTTAGGAGCAGTTTTAGGATTGAGCGAGGTTTTTCGTCTTAAAGAGATAGAGACAGACAATGCAGGGCGAAATATTAGAGTGACCGCAAAGCTTCCGTTGGCAGAATTGATTTTAGATTTTGACGATAGATTAAAGTCTATTTCACAGGGTTTTGCTTCTTTTAGTTATGAATTCGATGATTATGTTGAGGCGGATCTTAGAAGAATGGATATATTAGTGGC
>JAHJZF010000063.1 GCA_018826645.1 Patescibacteria group bacterium
TTACTTATCTATTCGGTATCGGCAATATCCCAATCCCCGCCGGAACAGATTACCTTAACCACGTTTTACCCGTTTCCGTTCGGCGAGTTTACTACTTTAAAGGCAAGAGAACTGCTTGATTATGACGACCAGGCTTATAAGGTTGACCCCAACGGCACAAGCGTAATGCTGGAGATTCAAGTAGCTACGGGCATTACCACGCCGAGTATCGGGTCAGGCTCATATCAGATTAATTTCGCAACCGGCGGAGCGTACTTGAATAATTTGACCGTGCAAAACAGAATTACCATGGGCGCCGCAACTCCGGGGGGTACGAGCCCGCCGATTGCGGGAAAACACGTATATGATATTGCCGAATCTATCAGCGCGAAGGATTGTCAGGCTGGCGATACCGTCATTATCAGCCAGGACGAAGACTGTGTCCTGGCCAGGTCTCAAATCCCGTATGATACTCGCGTTGCCGGGGTCATTTCCGAGGACCCAAAGTTATGCCTGGGCCAAGGAGAAGGAGAGCTGCCGCTGGCGTTGGCGGGCATTGTTAAATGCAAGGTAACCGCCGAGAACGGGCCGATTAAAAACGGAGATTTGCTGGTAACTTCATCTTTAGCCGGGTATGCTATGCGCGCCGCGCCCGGGCAGATAAAACCGGGCATGCTTATCGGCAAGGCGTTACAGCCGCATACAGAAGGCAAAGGAAAAATATTTATCCTGGTAAATAAGCAATGAAAAGAGCAGTAAAAAAGCATATAACGTATCGGATATTTATCTTATTATTTATCGCCTTAGGCGCGGAGTTGGTTATAACGGACGCGGTTTGTTTTGCGCAAGCCGGAAGCCAGAAAACAATTGCCATAAAAACATACAAGATGCAGTATGCAGTTGCGGCTTATAATAAAATAAGAACACATATTTTTCAGGACCTGGAGAATGCCGCATATTATCTTGACCCGGCTGGCCGCTCGTACTTATACGCGCTTACTTGTGCGGGAGGTATTGATATGACCAATATCAGTTCTGCCGGAGTGGGCTCGGGCGCTTACAGTATTGACTTCTATACCGGAAATGGGACATTGCTTAACTTGACGACCGCGGGCCGGATTACGATGATAGGCGGTTTGCCGGATGGGAATGCTCCGCCGATTGGGGGAAAACATGTGTATGATATTGCCGAAGGCATGCGGGCGAAAGAAGCGGCTGTTGCCGATGTCGTGGTCATCAGTGAGCAGGAAGAGCTGACCGTAACCCGCTCTGTACATAAATTTGACACGAAAGTTGCGGGCGTGATTTCCGAAAATCCCCGGCTGCTCTTAGGTGCGGCTGCGGACAGTCAAGCCGTGGCCCTGGCCGGGATTGTTTCCTGCAAGGTAACCGCGGAAAACGGGCCCATACAAAAAGGGGATTTGCTGGTTACGTCGTCTTTGCCCGGGCACGCAATGCGCGCCGGGATAGAGGAAATTATGCCGGGCATGGTTATCGGGACGGCTTTAGAGGCGCTAACCGAGAAAATTGGCAAGATAAATATCCTGGTTAATCAGTAATCGGTACTCTATTTAAGGCGTTATATCTTTTTAAAAAAAGGGGTGGTTATGATGATGTTAAAAAGCGAAAAGATAACCAAAGGGTATGAACGTGCTCCGCACCGGGCGCTTTTGTTCGGTACGGGGATTTCCCGGCCGGACATGAATAAGCCCTTTATTGCCGTAGCTACTTCTTTTAGCGATTTTATACCCGGACATGTGGGCATGCGGGATTTGGAACGGTTTATCGAACGCGGTATTTGCAGCCAGGGCGGGGTGCCGTTTTTCTTTGGCGTGCCGGGAATATGTGACGGCATTGCCATGGGGCATGAGGGCATGCATTATCCGCTGGCGTCGCGGGAGTTAATCGCGGACTGTATCGAGTCCGTGGTCAAAGCGCATTGTGTCGACGGGCTGGTTTGCCTGACTAATTGCGATAAGATAACGCCGGCGATGCTTATGGCCGCGGCCCGGTTGGATATCCCGGTAATAATTGTTACCGCCGGCCCGATGTTATCCGGCCGGTACAAGATGAAGCGGTTATCTTTTGTGCGGGATACGTTCGAGGCTTTGGCAAAAGCAAAAAAGGGCGAGATTACAAACAAGGAACTTTCGTGCCTGGAGATGGAAGCCTGCCCGGGCCAGGGTTCGTGTCAGGGATTATATACGGCGAATACCATGGCCTGTATTACCGAAGCCATGGGCATGTCGCTGCCGGGGTGCGCGACGGGGCTTGCGGGCATGGCGAAGAAAAAACGGATCGCGCAGGCGAGCGGGGAGAGAATTGTCCAGCTTGTAAAAAATAAAACAAGCGCATTAAAGATCATGAACAAGAACTCTCTGGAAAACGCTATCCGCGTGGATATGGCTTTGGGCGGTTCGAGCAATACGATTTTGCATCTTCTGGCGATTGCGAACGAATGCAATATCGACTTGTCTTTAGGCCGGTTTGACCAGATCAGCAAGTCCACTCCGCATATTACGGATTTACGTCCGGGCGGGGAATATTTTATGGAGGACTTGGAATTTGCCGGCGGAATACCCGCGGTGTTAAAGCGCTTAAAGGAAAAGCTGCAGGACAACCTTACGGTTTCCGGAAAGAAAATAAAGCAGATTGCCGCGGAAGCGGAGATTTTTGATGAGGATGTTATCCGGCCGCTTAAACGCGCTTACCATCAAGAAGGCGGTATGGCGATACTGTTCGGGAATCTGGCGCCGGAAGGCGCGGTCGTAAAGCAATCGGCCGTGAGCCGGAAAATGATGCGCTTTCAGGGCCGGGCTTGCGTGTATAACAGCGAAGAAGCGGTGATGAAAGATATTTTAGCCGGCCGGGTGAGGAAAGGGTCGGTGCTGGTTGTGCGGTATGAAGGGCCCAAAGGAGGCCCGGGCATGAGAGAAATGCTTGCGCCCACGGCCGCGATTATGGGTATGGGGCTGGCGCAGGATGTGGCTTTAATTACCGACGGACGATTTTCCGGCGGTACGCGCGGGCCGTGCATTGGCCATATTTCTCCGGAAGCCGCGTCCGGCGGGCCGATTTCGGCGATTAAAAACGGGGACCGGATCCTTATCGATATAAAAAGGAGAAA
>JAHJZF010000064.1 GCA_018826645.1 Patescibacteria group bacterium
CACACATCACAACTCCAATGAAACAAACAAGGATCCAGCATATGCTGTAGAGACATACCCAATGCTTACATCACCAAATGTAGACAAGTCAGTAGGTGGATGGGGTGAGACATTCTACTTCAATGTCACAGCCACAGACGAAGACAATGACACCATGACTGTGTACTTCTGGTTCAAGAAGAATACAACAGAAACATGGACACAGGGAGGATCCAATACAACAATAAAGGGTCAAAACGTGGTCGTATACTTCACCAAATCATTCTTCTCAGGAGCAGACATAGCTGGCTACAACTTCAAATTTAATGTCACAGAGGATGACTCAGGTCAGACAAACGAGACAGCCACTACTAACTTCACAGTTGAGAAGGATGACATAGAGGTCCAGTACGTATGGGGCAATGCTAGTGTGGTTACAAGGATAGGAACAAACACATCCGCAACAATGAGTGTAAGAGTATACGATACTGATAGAAGCCTTTATCTATCCTCAGGTGTAGGAGGCAAGTTCTGGGTAACAACAGACAGATACACACTTGTTCTACAATCGTCAACAACAACTTCAGCAACTGGTTACCTTAACTACAGCTCATTTGATCCGGGATGCTCAGGACCAAAATTCGGCATAGGACCACAGATGTGGATAGCTGGAGTCACAGGAGAATCAGCATACAAGGACACAAACCTGTCATTCCATCCAAACATAACCATATGGACGGAACCCCTTATTACAGAGATCATAGATCCTAGAAACAATCAGAACTATACAAGAGGAGTAGATGACATACTCATCAGAGGCAATGTATCAGATGACTGCGGTCTTGTCAACGGAACAACAGTACAGTTGTACTCACAAGAAACAAGCACATGGTACCCATGCACGCCTGTCAATGATGAAGAGGATGGCAACTACAACTGCACTGTATTAGCGGCTCAACACTCAGCAAGACCACTAGGACCTTACAACACAACCATAAACGCAACAATGACCAATTACAATGATTCAACCACATACAAAGAAGAAGAGGCATATGAACTTTCAACAGTGCCAACAGCTTCATTCCCAACTGTGGTATCAGACGAGGGTGGCTCAACAGGTGGTTGGGGAGAAACCTGGGACTTCATAATAACTGTACAAGATATAGATGCAGATGACTTGAATGTAAGCTTATTCTTAAACAACTCAGGATCATATCTGTTAACAAACTATTCCACCTGTTATGCATGTTCATCATCAAACGCAACAACATTCGCCGCACATAACTTCTCAGCTACAGACATAGGTTCTCATGGATTCCTATTCAATGTAACAGACTCTAGAAATTACACAGTATCAGTTAATAGCACATTCACAGTAGAAAAGGATGATACAGGCGTTGACTATATTGCAGGTAATACCATAACCATAGACAGAGAAGGCACTGAAACAGGAACCCTTATCCTAAGAATCAAGGATACAGACAGAGACGTATACGTAAACGACAGTGTAACTAGTGCCTTCTACATAACAACAGACAACTCAGCTAACCCAGGAACATCATTGCACAACTCAACCAACCTTACAGGACATCTAATCTACCAATTTGATCCAAACTGCACATTCCTGGCAGGAACACAGGCATGGATAGGCGGTGTTACTGGTGATGATCACTACGAAGACTCAAATTCCTCAGATAGATCACTTAGCATACGCGGTCAGCTCAAGAACAACCTAATAATACCAGAATTCGACACAGAGTACTTCGTAGGTCAGCAGATAGTCATAAACTCAACCCTTCAATCAGACTGTGCAGTCGAGGATAACATAACATTCACCACAGTCAACTTCACCTTCAACACATCAGGATCACCAAACTACGTATGCAACACAACAGGTGCAGGAGACTTCTACTTCTGCACATGGAACTCAACAAACAAGCTGGAAGGCAACTACACAGTCAACATGTCTGCATACAATGCAAACTACACATCCAACACAACCATATACCAGGATCGATTCTACCTGAACAACTCAGAGCCTGCATACTCACTATCAAACGTAACACCAACAGAGGGTGGTTGGACAAGGAACTATACATACAACGTATATGTGGAAGACGCAGAGAACAATACAGTATGGTGCACCCTGTACGTATCTACAGACAACGGAGTATCATGGAGAAACAAGGGCACAGACGTACTCAACAACAACGGCACATGCTCCATACTGGTAGACGACTTCATGGGCACAGACATAGGTTCAGACAACCTATTCAGATGGCATATAAACGACACCACAGGCAACAACACATACAATACAACTGATGTAGATAACCCGGATCTGAATACAGCTAATGTAAGCATAGAATACGTCTTCGGAGACACATCATTCGTCAACAGAACATTCGGATCATTACCATTAATAGTCAGGGTATTCGACCTGGAAAACCTATCCTATTACGCAGGCATAAACACAACATTCTGGATTACATCAGTCAACGGAGATCTGAACACATCACAAGAGAACAGTACAAACAGCACAGGACATGTCATATACAACTTCCAGCCAACATGTACGTACTCAGCTAACAACCAGACATGGAAGTTCGGAATAACAGATCCATATTTCAACAACTCAAACACATCTAACTTCACTGTTAATGTGAGAGGATACCTAAACCTAAACATCACAGCACCCAATGGCGAAGAGATACTAAGAGGCAACAATGTTACCTTTAACGGCACCGTATTAGATGACTGCGGCACAAACATATCAACTGCAGACGTATCATTCATGACACAAAACAGCACTTCCATAGTATGCACAGACCTGGTAAACATAAGTGATGGAAACTATTCATGTGAGATAAACACAACAGGAATGAATGCAGATGCAAGAAAGGTATACTTCAACGCTACACTCACACATCACAACTCCAATGAAACAAACAAGGATCCAGCATATGCTGTAGAGACATACCCAATGCTTACATCACCAAATGTAGACAAGTCAGTAGGTGGATGGGGTGAGACATTCTACTTCAATGTCACAGCCACAGACGA
>JAHJZF010000046.1 GCA_018826645.1 Patescibacteria group bacterium
CGCTTCCAGTGGAGCCCGCTATGAGCATGTGAGGCATTTTGGCGATGCTAGCGAAGATTGGGTCGCCTGAGACATCTCTGCCAAGAGGAAAGGCCAAACTACTCGATTTCTTAAATTCTGGATAGGCGAGTAGTGAGCCCAGCCTAACAATGCTAGGAATCTTATTAGGAACTTCTATGCCAACTAGTGATTTGCCCGGTATAGGGGCCTCAATTCTTATAGGGTGGGCAGCCAGGGCAAGACTTAAGTCTTGGTTAAGAGCCTCGATACGAGAAAGCTTAACGCCCTCCGCTGGCTTTAGAGTATAGCGAGTTACTTTTGGACCAATCGTAATTTCTCCCATATCGACGGGGATGCCGAAGCTTTCAAGAGTTCTTTTAATAGTGTTTGCATTCGCCTTAAGGTCTCCAACGGTTGGTTTCTCAAAACTAGTTTTTAAAAGTTTTAGGGGTGGGAATTTATAATCCTTAGTAGCCATTTGAATTCCTTTTTCACTAAAGAGTCCAAATCCTTCGTGTTTCTCCTTACCTTTGTCTTCTCCCCTTTGCTCTTCGCGAGAGCCTTCGTCTTCTTGGGGGTGCTCATCAATTGAGTTGGGCATTACTATCTTGGGCTCTTCTATCTCTTCATCTTCCCTTTTATCTTTTCGTGATCTTAATTTGAGAGGAGCATTTAAGACTGCCAAGAGAGATCCTACAAGAACGGTTAAATTGATTACTATAGAAGCGCCCCTACCGAATAGGTTCTCTAGAGCTCCTAAGGCGCTGCCCACCAGACCACCTGTGTTTTCGGCTAATAAATCTAGGACTCCAAGACCAGATGCAATAAAGAAAAGCGCACCAATAATAGTGGGCGTAGCTAGAAAATTCTTGTTCTTAGCAACCGCATTAATACTTACCAGAATAAGAGCAGTCGGCACGAGGAAATAGCCCCAACCCAAAAGTTTGCCTAAGCCGTTGTATATAAACTCTCCAACAGGGCCGGCCCAACCGAAACCGGAAAGAATCAAAATCAGCGCAATTCCGACAAAGGCTACGGCCAATATGCTTGCCTTGGTGTCTGGGTGGAGCCCACGCTTTTCTTCTTCTTTATGAATTATCTTTTTCTTACGTCTTTTCTTAGCCATTTACATCACTTAGTTTAGCACTAAGGATAGTCCTACGAAAGACTAAGTTTGTGCTAAAATGCGTGTGTATGAAAGTAGACATATCTTCTAAAAAAGAATCTTTTAAAGAGTATGATATTCGCGGGATTTACCCAGTTGGAATAGACGAAGAGCTAATTAGAGAGGTTGTTCGTGCGCTTGTCGAGAAAGTCTTTATAAAGGGCAAGGTGGTCGTGGGTCACGATGCTCGAAACAGTTCACCGAGTCTTTACGAAGCAGCCATTAATGAGTTTGAACGACACGAAGGCTTCGATGTAATTAAAGTCGGGATGATGACGACTCCTATGCTAGCCTTTCTGATTAAAGACACCGAAGCGGTGGGAGGTATCTGCATTACGGCTTCGCACAATCCAAAAGAATATAACGGCATTAAGACCGCCAAAAGAGAGGAGGGTATAGGCATAAAGGTGGTTGGGGGCAAAGAAATATATTCATTAATACAATGAATTACGCAAAAAAATACGCCGATTTTTTAAAAAACTTCTTTGCCCCCGAAGAGTCTATTAGAATGGTTGTGGATTGTTCAAACGGAGCAGTCGGCCCCGTGTTTAAAGAGCTTTCCGACGTTGAAGGAGTGGAATTTATTCTTATTAACGATATACCAGATGGAGACTTTCCTGCTCATGGACCAGACCCCCTCGCTGAAGGGGCAACCGATCAATTAGCAGAAGCGATAATAGAACACAAGGCAGATTTCGGAGTTGTATTCGATAGCGATGGCGATAGGGCTATTTTTCTAGATGAACTCGGTAGGGCCATTAATTCATACAGCGTCTTCCTATGTATAAAAGATTTCTTTAAACCTCCGTATGTCGTTAATGTTAACGCTTTAGCAGATTTTACTATGCCGGAAGCCAAGGTTATAGAAGAAAAGGTTGGGCGGTTCAACATAATCAACACAATGCGAGAAAAAAGCGCCGAACTTGGCGTTGAGCACTCTGGTCATTATTATTTTAAAGAATTCTCCTATTCCGATTCAGGTATTCTGGGTGTTGTCTTTATGGTGAATTACGTCGCCCAGATTAAGAAACAGGGCATTGCTGTGAGTAAAATAATGGGAGACCTAATTAAATTAGAATGGCCATTAGAGACGAATTACAAAGTGAACGATGGAGAAGGCGTCATTATGAGAGTTAAAGAACATTATAAAAACGACCCTGCTTATAAAATTAGAGAATTAGATGGGGTTAGTGTCTTTGGACCAGATTTTGCTTTTAATGTGAGGGCATCTAATACAGAGCCCCTATTACGTCTAAATATTGCCGCCAAGAACAAGAAAACCTTTGAAGATAAGCTGACGGAAGTTAAGAAGGTAATGGGGGTGGATGAAGCGAGTGCATCTTGATACTTTCTTCTCTTTTTATTAACTTATAATCACAAATGAATTCTTTTAATCGTTTCACAATCAGGGCTCAAGAGGCCCTTCAAAGGGCCCAAGACTTAGCTACGGTTCAAAACCATGGCGAATTCAGAGCGCTTCATCTTTTATCGGCCTTAATTAACGATCAGGACTCTTTGGTAGGCCCAATTTTAACAGAGGCAGATATTGATGCAGACAAGATTATCACTGATATCGAACTAGAATTAGGAAAACTACCTAAGATATTCTCAACGGCTTCAGTGGGTCAGATATATCTATCTCGAGAAATACTCAAAGTTATAGACAGAGCCGCCAAGAGCGCTATGGCCAATAAAGATGAGTTCATCTCGTGCGAGCATTTACTCTTAGGAATCTTAGAAGTTGATTCAGTTGCGAAGGACTTCCTTGAAAGAGAGGGTCTTAAAAAGGAAGAAGTCTTTGGAATTATGGCCAAACTTCGGGGAAGCGCGAAGGTTACAAGTGAAAGTCCAGAAGCGACATTCCAAGTTTTAGAAAAATACGCGATAGACCTAACTGCTCAAGCAGCCGATGGTAAACTCGACCCAGTCGTCGGCAGAGAAGAAGAGTTGAGGCGCGTTATTCAAATTCTTTCTCGGCGAACTAAGAATAATCCTGTCTTGATTGGTGAGCCGGGCGTGGGGAAGACCGCCATCATTGAAGGGTTGGCCCAGAACATCGTCTCAGGAGACGTCCCAGAGACCCTCAAAGGGAAAAGGATTGTATCCCTAGACATAGGTTCATTAATCGCTGGGACTAAGTTTAGGGGTGAATTTGAAGACAGGCTCAAGGCTTTTATTAAAGAGGTTCAGAATGCTAAGGGAGAGATTATTCTTTTTATAGATGAGATTCATATGATAGTCGGCGCCGGCGCAGCCGAAGGAGCAGTAGATGCTTCAAATTTACTAAAACCGGCTCTTGCTCGAGGAGACCTTCATGCTATTGGAGCTACGACTACTAAGGAATATCAACGTCATATAGAGAAAGATACTGCCCTTGAAAGACGTCTACAGCCAGTTTACGTAGAAGAACCGAGTGTAGAAGATAGCATAACCATTTTAAGAGGGCTTAAGGAGAAGTACGAGCTTCATCACGGCCTACCTATCAGCGACGACGCCTTAGTGGCGGCAGTTAAATTGTCAGCTCGTTATATTAGCGAACGCTTCTTGCCCGACAAGGCGGTAGACGTTATTGATGAGGCAGCCTCTTCAAGGAAGCTTGATGCAGAAAGTGTTCCTGCCAGCATCGATAAAATTAGAAAGAAGATTACTTCTCTAGAAGTTGAAAGAGAGGCGTTGAGTCGAGAGAAAAATACTATTAAAAATACAAAACGATTAGAAGAAATTGAGAAAGAATTGAAAGTGCTTGGGGTAGAAGACGACGAACTCTCAACAAGCTGGGATGCCGAGAAACTAACATTTGAGAAATTGAGTGGTTTCCGAGAAAAAGTAGATGGGTTAAGGCGTGAGATGGAGGTCGCCGAAAGAGATGGAGACTTAACTAGGGTGGCAGAAATAACATACGGAGAATTGCCAAAGGCAGAGAAAGAGTATCAATCCTTCGAGAAGAAATATTTTTCATCTGGCAAGAAGACCGACGAAAAAAAATTCTTAAAAGAAGGCGTGGATCGTGAAGATGTAGCAGAAATTATATCGCATTGGACGGGGGTTCCTCTAAGAAATATTTTAGAGTCCGAAGCGGATAAACTGGGACGAATAGAAGACGTCCTAAAAGAAAGAGTTGTTGGACAAGAAGACGCTATTGAAGCTGTGTCTCACGCCCTAAGAAGAGCAAGGGCAGGGCTTGCGCCCCTTGATAGGCCGATGGGGTCGTTTATGTTCCTCGGTCCAACTGGAGTAGGAAAAACCGAACTTGCTAAGACCTTGGCTGATTTTATGTTTAACGACGATAAGGCTTTGGTTCGGATAGATATGTCTGAATATATGGAACGTCACGATACGGCAAAATTAATTGGCTCTCCTCCAGGATATGTTGGATTTGAAGAAGGTGGTCAATTAACAGAGATAGTGAGGCATAGGCCATATAGCCTGATTCTTTTTGATGAGATAGAAAAGGCGCACCCAGAGGTCTTTAATATCCTTCTACAGGTTCTTGATGCGGGGAGAATGAAAGACGGCAAGGGCAGGAGCGTAAACTTCCAAAACACAATTATCATTATGACCTCGAACGTCGGTAGTCATATTTCAAGAGAGATGTCCCGCGTAGGGTTTGCGACTAGGGGCCTAGAGATTAAGAAAAAGGAAGAGGAATATAGGGATTCGATTAAAAAAGCACTTAAGGACAAGTTTAAGCCAGAGTTTCTTAATCGTATAGACGAGGTGGTTATATTCAATTCTCTTAACAAGAAGTCCATATCCGAAATAGTAGATATCCAAATAGGAGAATTAATAGAGAGGCTTAAAGAGAGGGGAATTAAGTTGACCGTGGACGCGGCTGCTAAAAAGTATATTGTTGACCACGGTTTTGACCCCGATTATGGCGCTCGTCCCGTAAAAAGAACGATTCAAAAGATGATATTAGATAAATTAGCGGATAAAATAATAGGGGGTGGTATAAAAGATGGCGGAAAAGTTAAAGTTAGCTTTAAAGAATCCAACATTACCGTTAGCTCTTAAGGCTAGTTTTCTAGTCTTAGCTGTCTTTTGGTTGAGGCAGGGAGATGTCGGCATCTTCAAGGCGTTTCTATTTTTAGTTGTTTTCTTTGTTTTATATTTAAAGCCCAAAACAAATTCTGGAAAATATTTTGTATCTTCTATTGTTTGGTTAATGCTCGTTTTCTTTGCCCCGAACATTAGTGGTTTGATGGGGTTTTACGTGAATCTTATTTTAGGCATCCTCGCATTCATTATGTTGGGAGTGAAAAACCTTATTTTCCTAAAGAGGCAGAGCGCTTATTATATGCTCCACTTGGTTTTAGTAATTGGAGCGACCAGCATGTTCTTTTTGGGATCGTTATCTCAGATACCGCTATTCATAATCCTCTTTTTCTTATTTAAAGAATTTTATAGCGTAATGGTAAAAGAAGATTTGGAATTAATTAATTTGATTGCCGTGATGGAGAGCATGCTTTTGATCCAGGCGGCTTGGGTGAGCTCGTTCTTTCCGACAAGTTTTTTGGTAAGTGCATCTTTCTTAGTTTTGGCGACCTTTGTCTTCCACGACGTGATGGTTAATTATTTTAAAGAGACGCTTACCAAGCAATTAGTTCTGCGGGATCTCGGACTCTTCTTAGCCCTTTCGATATTAATTCTTTTGATGCCAGTCTGGGGATTTCAATAAATCTATCCGTCGACGCAGATTCACCAGGGGAAGTTGATTTAATAGGTTTTTGGTATAATGTAGATATGATTACTCATCCCCTAAGAGCGACTATCCTTTGGACCCTGGGCATCATTACATTAGCCGTAATGATTGTGGCAACTCCATTTATTGGGGCTTGGATAAATGGAATTCGCATGGAAGGCGTATTGAGGCAGGAGGCCTCGCAGTTGAATTTTCCTAGCTTGGTGGAATTGGTGAACTTTGAGTATCACCCTAATTATGGATTCATGTATCCACGATTAGATGTTAATTACCTTGCTTATGGATATGGAATAGATGAACAGCACGTTCTTGATATCGGGATAGCAGCCCTAGAGGCCAATGGATTCAGCCTTGATAAGCAATCGAATTATGAGGCAAGTGCTTCTTTAAGCAAGGGAGATATAAGGGTTGATGTGGGAGCAAGTAGGGACTTAGTTGACGCAACCGCTCCCATTGAACTACATATATATTTTCGTTAGCGATTAGTCTAGGCTCTAAGCATATATTTTTGTAGCTTGAACTACTAAATAGGTTCTAACATCGTCCACTAGGGGGAGTTAATCTTTGACAGAGGACGCTGTCGAGGAGTAGTATATTTTTATAGTCATGAATAAATTCGTAAAATTCTACAACAATGAATCAACCATTATTAATGGCCCTGGCTCTTATTCTTGGAGGAGCGATAGGCTATCTTGTCAGACAAAGAGTAGCAGCCGGGAAGAGAAATTCTCTAGAAGCCAAACTTAAAGAAGAGGCGCGTAAGGCAGAAACAAATGCTCAGGAGATAATTTTAGAAGCAAAGAGCAAGGCCGTTTCCTTGCTCGAAGAGGCACGCAAAGAAGATAAAGAAAGAAAGACGACACTCAATCGTACGGAAGAGAGGCTCCTAGAGAAAGAGGAGGCTTTGGCTGAACGTGAGAAGGAGTCCCAAGCAGGTCAAAAGAAACTAGTAGATGAAACGAGCAAACTTGAAGAAGAGAAGGAGGGTATAAAAAATACTCGAGAAAGGATTCAAGCAGAACTTTCTAAAGTAGCCGGATTTTCTCCAGAAGAGGCTAAAGAAAAGCTGATTCACGAGATTGAAGAGCACCATAGAGAAGATTTGGCAGAGATGCTTCATAGATTAACGCAAGAACGCCAAGAGGAAATAGAGAAAAAAGGAGTAGACATTATAACGACCGCAATCCAGCGTTTGGCTAGGTCGCACGTCTCCGACCTAACAACCTCTACGTTCACGTTGCCGTCCGAAGATTTAAAAGGAAAGATTATTGGTCGGGAGGGCAGGAATATTCGTGCCATAGAAAGATTAACAGGTGTCGAATTGATAGTCGACGAAGGTCCAGACACAATTATTCTTTCTTCTTTTGATCCTTTAAGAAGAGAAGTCGCCAAAATAGCCCTTCAGAAATTAATTAAAGACGGCAGAATTCAGCCAGCCAAGATTGAAGAAAAGGTCGAAGAAGCTAAAGGCGAGCTAGAGAAGAGAATGTACGAGATAGGGGAAGAGGCCGCTTATGAAGTGGGTGTTTTCGATTTCCCCAAAGAGGTTGTTCACCTTTTGGGCAGATTAAATTTCCGCACAAGCTTTGGTCAGAATGTGCTTACTCATTCAATTGAGATGGCGCACATAGCAGGCATGATTGCAGCTGAACTTGGCGCGAATGTAGATGTCGCTAAGAAGGGAGCGCTTGTGCATGACATAGGTAAAGCTATTGACCACGAAGTCGAAGGGACTCACGTAGAGCTTGGTAGAAAAATACTGAAGAAATACGGAGTGGCAGACGACGTTGTTACGGCCATGGAGTCTCATCACGAGGACTACCCCCACTCTAGTACAGAGGCCTTTATTGTGACCGCTGCGGACTCTTTATCTGCCGCTAGGCCTGGAGCAAGGAGGGGCACTACAGAGAACTATATTAAGCGTTTAGACGACTTAGAGAAGATAGCTAATGATTTTCCTGGGGTAAGCCAGTCCTACGCTATCTCTGCTGGTAGAGAATTAAGAGTATTCGTCATTCCCGAGAAAGTAGATGACTTTGGCGCATTGCAATTGGCTCGTGATATAGCAGGCAAAATACGATCAGAGATGAATTATCCTGGTGAGATTAAGGTAAACGTGATTAGGGAGACTAGGGCAGTAGAATACGCCAAGTAGGGCTGTTTATTGCTTCTGGGCGTTAAAGATGTTAGTTTGTTTAGTGTTTAAGCGGTTTTTGATATAATAACCGTAGTTAGGAAGCCAAACAGAAAAGGTCGGAATAACCTATGTCAATAATGAAAAAAGCTGAATTAATAGAAGAAGTACAATCAGTAGCCGGTCTTGAGACAAAAAAAGACGCTGAAGCTGCTGTAGATGCTGTCTTCGGTTCTATCGCTAAGGCAATGAGTCGTGGCGAAGAGGTAGCCGTACCAGGTTTTGGAGTCTTTAAAGTAAGCCACAGGTCAGCTCGCCAGGGTGTAAACCCAAGAACAGGTGAGAAGATCCAGATTGCTGCTAAGACTGTACCAAAGTTTTCTGCCGGTAAGGCCTTAAAAGACACTGTCGCCTAGAAATTCTAGGTATTTTATTTAGAAAAAGACCCGAGATTTCTCTCGGGTCTTTTTCTATCTTGGGGTTGTCCCGCTTGCTAGATTCCCAAGGTCTCTTTAACCTTCTGGCCGGTCTCTATAAAAATGTTGTAAAGCCCCTTAATTTTATTGAGGCTTTCTTCCACCAACTCTTTCGGAGTCTGTGTTATAGCGAGTGTGGTGGTCGCTGCTGTTTCCGGTAATGCACTTTCATCAATTAACACTTCTTGATATGGCTCAAGAACAAGGAGTCTAGCTTGTGACTGGAGATCAATAGCCTCTCCTAAAATAGATTTCAATCTATCTAAAGTTTCTATAAATTGTCCTGTATCGATTAATTCTAATCCTTCCAATCTCTCAATATCCTTTTCGATGTTTCCAAGCCTTTCTTGGGCCGTATCGAGCACAGAAGGTCCATAAGAGAAGACTAGTATAAATTCGAGCACATTTTTGGCGCTTGGAGAATATATTTGTTCTCTATATTCGATTATTCCCTGGATGAGTGCATCTACTTCTTCAAGGGTGTTTATGTCTTCAAGGGCCATACCCTGTTCTTTATAAAAGCTTATATAACCATCTACTTCGGTCAGATATTTATCTTTAAGCATTGCCTCAATACTTTCTTCCTCGAAGCTGAGTTTTTCGAGACTAGCCTTAGTGTTTTGAGCTTTTTCTACCGCCTTAGAGAGGGCATTTTTGGTTAGCTCCGTTTTCTTAACAACTCTTTCTGCAGGAGATATATCTTCGGACACAACTAACTGACCGAAATCAGCATTCGCAGAAACAGATAGGGGGGTCGCTATAAAAGTCAGCGCTATCAAAAAACCTAAGTATTTATTAATAGATTTCATTATAAGTCTTTAGCTTCGCTTAACAGGTTGTCTATTTCTTCGTCGGCAGAATTACTGATATCGGTCTTTTCTATAGTCGCTTGGACCAAGGAGTTGTTTGTAATATCTGTTAAGTATTTAACCTCTTCTAAATGAATATCAATAGCGTCGTTTAATTCACAAGATTCGGCGACCAGCTCTTCGCTTACGCCATTAAACACTGGAGAAAGAGGGCTTCTTAGTATATTAGAGACTCCGCCTATGGCCACGAAGATAAAGAGAACCATTACTAAGCCCATAGACAAAGATGCGCTCAAGCTTTGAGAGAAAGCAAACATAGGCCCTGTTTTTTGGGGTGTTTGATATATTAATTTAAGTTTCGAGCTAGCCGCGTAATCTTGATTAGGCTCGATGCTTTTTAATCCGCTTAATTGTTTTATGATGAGATCTTCTTTCATTTCAATACTTCTTTGAGCTTTTTGAGGGCGCGGTGCTGAATTACCTTAACCGCTCCTTCTGTTTTGTTTACAGCTTTAGCTACTTCTTGATGGGGTAAGTCTTCAACGAAGCGCATAATCAGAACATCTTGTTCAATCTCTTTGAGCGTTTTTATCGCTCCAAAGAGGTCATCCCATCGCATTTTGGCGTCGATGCTTTTTAGGAGAGAGTCGTCTATTCCAAGAACTTCAATCGAAACGTCATCGATACTAATCTGCGCAGAGCCTCTACGGTAATGATCCACTACGGTATTACGAGCTATCCTATAAAGCCAGCTACCAAAAGAGTGTCCTCTATCTTGATAACGACTTACATTTTCCCAAGCCTTTAGGAACGTAAGATGGGTTATATCCTCCGCCTGCTCTTTGTGGCTTACCTTTATTAGTATAAATCTGTAAATCCTGGGCAAATAGTGCTCGTACAACAAACCAAAAGCTTCAGGATTACCCTTTTTAGCTTGTTTAACGAGGTTTTCTTCACCCTCTAACATATAAAACGTGAG
>JAHJZF010000067.1 GCA_018826645.1 Patescibacteria group bacterium
CTAAAGGCCAAGCAGACCGAAAGAGGAATTGTCCTGACTATGGGCGATGTATTGTTTGCCTTCGATAAAGCCACTCTGTCGTCAGAGGCCTTCCGGTGAAGCAGCCATCGACTTAACTAACATGACCGATGTTGTTAGACGCATCCACTTTGTTTACTATTCTGAAGAAGGGGGCCAAGCCTCTTTTGCCGTCAATAACTTAAGACTTGAGCGGACCAGGGTTGTCTCCAGCAGTGATGGCCCAGCTATTACCCTCTCAGGCATTGATACTGAACAAATTGCCGCAGCCCAGAGAACTGCTAGGGCAGACCTAGAAGGTCACTTAGCTGAAATAACAGCCAGTGGTAATACAGAACAAGTAGCTGAAGCCCAATTAGAATTCTGGACCTTTGCCCACTTTACTCCTGCCCCATCAGATATCAATGTGGTTGAAACAATTGGCAGGCTACCAGCCAACTTGCAAAGACTCTGGCAAGTGCAAATCGCCATGACCTTGGTTAATGAGCTTGACAGCGAAGCTAGCCGAGAACTACTAGCTGGGATCTTGGGTGATCGCACCTGGATAGCTCAAGCCAACCCAGAAGAGAGACAGCTGGCAGCCCTAACTATAATTCATGACCGTCTCTTGCAAAACGAGCCACGACTCGCTCTTTTTAGAGGCCAAAACCTTTTTGCCCGCGCCCAATTGACCCAAGCTTTAGGACGAGAAGGAGCAGCTGAATTAATCGTTGCAGCTCGAGAAGCAACTGCCCCACTTCTGGCTACTCGACCAGAAAGTTCTGTCCATTTTAGAATTTGGGACCAGCAAGATAAACGCAGTGAGCATTTAGCCAAGGCCCGGTCTTTAATGGCTGATATCTTAATGGCGGAAAACAACAGCACTAGAAATCTTATCGCTGCCCAAAACTTTTTAGTCGAGGCCAGAGAGACATTTGGTCAAGAGATCGAAGGTTTTGCTGTTCAGCTAAGACTGGCCGAAAACCTTTTCAGACAAGGTGAAATTAACGGCGACAGCTCCGAGCGAGTTAGGCTAATGACCGAAGCTAGAGACCTACTCAATGATATTATCCGTCGAGAATCCAGTGCCAGACAAAGCTCAACCTGGTTAACCAGCATTGCCGCTGACGCCCAAGGCCTGCTCCCACGAGTTTATTTAGGGCTGATTGAATCAACTTCTTGGCAAGGTGGTGAGCAAAACCTAGAAAGAGCTAACACCCTATTGCGCACCATCCCAGCCAATGTCCTTACTGCAGTTAGAAGGGACGAGGCCTTGCATCCTAAATATCTCTTGATTCGAGCTGAAATTCAAATGAGGCGCGAAGAGACTAACACCTTGATGCTTGAGTCTGCCTTGCAAGCCGCAGCGCTCGCCAGCAACAACGAAGATTTGATTATTCGTTATGTCCGAGGCATGATTGAGGCTGCTTTTCACATCGATGACCGGGCTGAAGCCATTACCCATCTTCAAGGAATCTTCCCGGCTATTGATGCCAGTGTTGCTGGGGACACCCAAAATTTAGCCCAAGCTTTAATTGAGGTCGCTTTAGGCAACTTTGAACGCTATCGAAACGATTTTGCCGCTGCTCGCACTCATTACACTGGCGCCCTGGCTCTCTATCCCAATGCAATCGACGCCATCAGAGAACAACGCGCTGATGTTCGTGATATTCTATTGCAAGCTAACCTTGGTTTGGGTGAAATTCACCGCTATGCTGAAGGTTTCCGCCACTTCTCAACCTCAAGAAGACATTATCAAGCAGCGGAAATTGTGGCTCGGGAAGGATCATCAACAAGCCTGACTCGCTCGCAAATCGCTTTTGCGCTAGGCGAACTAAATCGCCTAGAGAATCACTTTGAAACAGCACTGGAGCAATACAATACTGTCATCTCTATCTACGAGCATCGTCCAGATCAGGAGACCCCGCTCGGGACCGAGGTCAACGCGATGTTAGCTCAAACCCACATCGGGCTCTTGGCTATTTATCAAAACGCAGAGGGACGACAAAATCCAAATGAAGCAGCCAGCCATCGCCAGGCAGCCACAGAATTAATTCGCTCTCTGCCAACTGGCGCCAGACGGTCCCAACTAGAGCAACAACTTGCTGGCTTGGCTAACTAAACCTTTCCTGCAAAAGTTGATCCAGCTGCTGCCAGCAGGCATTTAAGATTAGCCCAAACATTTGTTAATAGCTTGCCGGCTTCACCAAGCCGGGAGGAACTCCAAAGGCGCATTCAAGCCCTCCAATGTGAAGCCAAATTAAGAGTGATAGATATCCACAGGATAAATTCGTAGAATATTCAAGGGGGAAGAAAATGGATAAGAAAAAGGAATATTCAGCGGAAGAAAAGATGGACATTGTGTTGGCAATTTTAAAGAAGCCAAAAAAACAAAAGCAATTGCTTGGCAAATATGATGTTGGCCTCTCAACATATTATAAATGGAAGAATCGTTTCATTCATAGTGGGCTAGCTGGGCTGGAAGAATACAAAAGAGGTCCCAAAAGCAAGCCAGTAGGCCAGGAAAAGATCCAAGAAATAGCAAAACAGCTCAAAGCAGCCCAGGATCGCAACAATGAACTGGCCACAGAGTTGGAAATCTTAAAAAAAAACGAGAGTTGGAGCAGCGAGGGGTAAAACTTAAGGGATATACTAAAGTGAGCAAGGAAGACAAATTGGATATATTAAGCATAATAGAAGCTTCTCCAATCAAAAAGCAGCAAGCCATTGCCTTGTTTGGGATCTCTCCTGTCAGATACTATCGTTGGCAACTTAAATATTATTTGGATAACTGCTTGGATGATCGTCGTGGGAGATATGAGCGTAAAGGAACTAGATTAGCTGACCTCTACAGAAAACAAATCAAGGCTATTCGTAAGCAAGGTGTGTTTGGCAAATATGTGATTGGACCTGAAACAATCATGGGCAAACTGGAAGATGAAGGGATTTTCTTGAGCCATGAGACCATTCGGCAAGTTCTTCATCAAGAAGGGTTAATTGAACCAAGAGCCAAGGCACCACGACATGAATACAAGAGGTTCGAAGCGGAAGAGCCCAATGTAATGTGGCAAATAGATA
>JAHJZF010000047.1 GCA_018826645.1 Patescibacteria group bacterium
CTCCTTTTGCTTCTCCAATTACAAACATTTGATCTAATCTAGAGCTCGTAGCTAATCCCCAAGCAATGCTTTGTAAGCTTACGTTATAAAATGCAGCACCACTTTTAGGAGAAACGAAAACTGTGAAATTAAACCTTACGGTTTGGCCTTCTCCAATAAATACTTGGTCTTCACCCCCCTTGCCTGCATTTGATGTTACGGTGTGAGCTTCAATTATATCGGTGCCACCATGTATGCCGAAACCAAAACCCGTACTGATAGAGGCCGCTTCGCCAGTAGCCGTTACATCCATTACTATTTCGAAGATGCCTTGGTCGGGATAGACGTTTTCTCCTGGATTTGGAGAGACGCCCTTGGTCACAACAGCGGTGGCGCTCACCAAATTGGCTTCGATTGAAGCTTTGCTAGGTATTTCTATCGACACGGATGCAGATTCTGATTCCCCTCCATCCTTCGAAAAACAATCTATGCGAAAACTGGCGTTTCCTGAAGTCTCTGGCTTGAAAGCATGCGAACCGGATGGTTGTAATTCTGCTTTCCCTGTCGAATAGCCCATCTTCTCTACAAATTCACAGTATTCAGTATTTTTGCTCTCCCAATAAGCAATGGCTTGAGGCGGGTCATCTAGATTATTAACAATGGAGTCCCTATTAATCACGACCTCAAAATAAGTTATGACCGGCTTAGCCGTATTAGGTCCGCCCATTTCATTAAGAATTGCCCTATATAGAGCGACCGTTTCTTTAACGATAACAACAGTCGACTTAGTGTCTGTAGCCAATGCTCGATAGAGAGATTTTCCTTGTTTCCAAAGAGCTCTTGCTGCTACTATCTCGCCCGTAGCTCGTAATTCATCAAAGACATTAAATGCAGCTTCGTATCTCGACACTGATATATCTATCGCTTGATCAGAGGCCTCCACCAATTCCGTCAAATCTTCATCCTGAATGCCATTATTAGACATCCCCGGTCTTATGGTGCCCGAGATAATGGTATTCAACTTACCTATCTTCTCGGCCATTAAGTCGATTTTTGCGAAACCAATAGCCCTATTCATTTTGGTTGCGCGGAACTGGATGAGTTCTTTGCGCAGAGAGGACAGCTCTTTCGCATTATCTGTCCTCTCAATAGAATTTCTTAGAGTAGCCACTTCCCTAATCAATTCTTCAACTCTTTCTTGCGTGCTCGCATATTCAATCGGCGCCATTCGGATGGGCTCCAATTGAGATACTTTAATCTCAACCATTCTTAAAGAGAGCTCTGACATATCAGCCAAAAGAAGTAATTGCTCCTTGACGCTGTTGTTGAGCATGCCCTTAGTCTCATCGTTTTTATCAGATTTCCAACTTTGTCTGAGGCTTTTAATATCATTGCCTAAACTTTTGTATTCGGACGTCATCTCTTTCAGGGATGCCTGCATATCCTTCACTGAATTAGTGCTAACAGCACTTTGAATGTTCGCTAAAAAGCTACCAGGCATGACAAGCCCTGCCATGAGCATTCCTATAGCAACGTTTTTAGAAATATTTTTCATGAGATTTTTTAACTAATTTTTATTCGACAAATTCTTCCAAACTCTCGTCTAGATCTGAAGCTCCCTCCAAGCCATCTTCTCCGAAGAGTTCCTGGTCAACTCCTTGCTCTACTTCACTAACGCTAGGCTCGGCAGGCCCATTGGTTAAAGTTTTAAAATTGACGACTAAAACGAGGACTAAAATGACGACGGCTAAAAGTATTAACCAAAGTTTTTTATTCATTGGTTTAAGTATATCAGATAGATGATTCTAAAAATCTCAATGTGAATATCTCTACCTATCGTCTTGGAGGCAAAATTAGTTTCATATTGAACGGCTTGGTGGTCTTGCCGTTCACAAGCATTTTCACATAGGCCTTCAAGTTATCTACCTCAATCAAGTCTTTTTTATCTACTTTTGGCGCAAAATGATTCTCCATAAATTCAGCGTCTTCTGCACCCACTCTGAACGCTACTATTGAGCCGACGTTGCCAAAGACTGCGTCTCGGATTTCATCCTGAAGTTGTTTTATAAATTGATGGGCAATGATTAAGTTGAGTTTATACTTTCTTGCCTCCGAAAGAATCGAAGCGATGCTATCCGTAGTTACGTTCTGAAACTCGTCGATGTAGAGATAGAAGTCCTTTCTGGTCTCTTCTTGGGTATCCGTGCGCGAAAGAGCCGCCATCAAAAGCTTACCTATAACGACAAGCCCAATAAGGTTTGAATTGAGGTCTCCAAGCTTACCTTTAGAAAGGTTAACTAAGATAATCTTCTGATTATCCATCGCCTCTCTAAAATTAAGAGAACTCTGTTGCTGACTAATTATTGGCTTTAAGAACTCATCCGCAACAAAACCGTTAATCTTAGATGTAATATATGGAGCAATATTCGACAAAGATGCCTCTCCTTTTGCTTTCTCCGCCTCTCCTTCCCAGAAGCTCTTCACTACTTCATTAGTTTCACGACTTAATTTATCTGCTCTATACTCCGAATCCGTCAGGACCCTAGGGATATCCAAAAGAGTCGGAATCTCGTGCGCATAATCGTCGAGAAGTAGAAGAACTGAGTTTCTGAAGTATTGGTCAAAGACGGGACCCATAGTGTCGGCCAAGAAAAGCTTCTTGAAAATTCCTAGAAGCTCGTTAACCACCAAAGTCTTTTGCTCAGGCTTCGAAGGGTCCATCTCGAGCATGTTGAGTCCAAATGGTCGCGAGAGGTCGCCTGGGTCAAACCAGACGATATCCTGCTTACGCTCCTCAGGCACAATTGAGAGAACATATTCTGCCAATTCTCCATGTGGATCGATTACAGCAAGCCCTTCTCCATTTTCAACATCTTGCTTAATCATGTTCTTGAAGAGAGTTGTCTTACCAGTACCGGTTTGTCCAATCGAATAGAGGTGGCGACGCCTATCTTCTTTATCCATCCTGACAACCGTCTTCACGCCACGGTATTCATTTTCTCCCAAAATAATCCCCTCTCTGGGCATATCTGATGGTGGTTCAAGAATCTTGCCTTTAAGAGTTTTGTATCCCGGAACGCCCGCCTGTGAAAGAGATAGGTGGAATAATCCCACTATCTCTTCCGTCGAGAGTAGGCATGTCCGTTTCGGTTCAGGAATTCTAAATGAATAATTGAAAACAAACTTGCGTATAGCGCCTCTTTTGACTCTCTTTATATATAGGGAATTACCGACGGGGTTGTTGAACTGCTGATATGCAGATTCTAGCTCGCTCATTATCTGCTCGGCTCTAACTTCCGTCTCTGCCGAAACTAAAAGCCTGATATTGGTTGAGAAATGATGCTTGGTAATCTTGTCCTGCAGTTCTTTGATGAACGCTTCATCGGCAACAGTCGATGGATCAATCTCGTTCGACTTAGCGCCCGTCGCATCTTTGGCAGGAGTAGATAGGATTTTTCCAACTTCTCTCGCCTTCTCTCCGCGCACTCTTGAGAGGGCCCTATGAAAATCATGCCCTTTTTGCATCTCTTTAATAACCTTTTTGGCAATATTTCTTTGTTTTCTATAGTCAGCTGGTCGGAGGACATATTGAACCGCCACCCCTTCGCCGTCTTCTGCGATTTTGCTCATGGCCGTCACTATTGGAGACAATGGGTCAATACTAAACTTTTCGTATGTAGTGAGGGGCAGAAGAGATGTGTTGGTCGTCTTAAGCCAAGAGCCAAGAGTAAATCCGCCTGGTGTAAAGATATTATAGTCATCTGCCTGTTTGACTTCAGCATACGGAAAGACGCCGTGGACCTGTTTTTGGAAAATCCCTTCCAAAGAACGTGGGACAGCGACGTAACTCATTATCTTGTCGCCCTTATGATGAACGGCAAGTTCAAATGAAGTATATGGCTGACCGTATAGAAAAGCTTTTATGCCTTTCGCCTTCAAATTCATAAAAGAAGTCAGGAACTGCTCCATATCCTTCAGGTTTTTGTGTTCATCTTCTTTCTCGTCTCCTCCGTCTGATGAAGGAAGAACGATTGAATAAAGAGTAGTGTTTAAAGAACGAATAATTAACCCGTGTTTTCGATACCTCAAAAGGATGATGAGTAAGACAATGCCTACCAGAACTACCAAGCCCGAAAAGATTGTAACTGCGTTAATCACTTAATTTGTTTTAACTTTCCACCCTCAACCAATTGAGCGTAAAGCTTATCTACAATCGCGTCGTGAAAAGCATCCAGAAGGGCTGGGTCTCCCTGACTCTTTGCCTGCTTAATAGCGTCGTCTAAATCTTTAGAAACGGCGATGTTTAAAAGTTCATCTACTTTTGGTTTTAGTTCTGATGATTCGTAAGATAGTTCATCATCTCCTTGAGACGAACTGCTTGTGGGCAATGCGGGGGCGCCACCCGATTCTTTACCCAGTTTTTCACCCACCACTTGGTGAAGAGCGTCTCGCTCATCTTGTCCCTCAACAAAAGGAGTCTCGGATGAGGCAATCTTCTCCCCCACTTCTCTGGAGATTGTATCTAAATGGGGCAATAGCCCTGATGATATCTGTTCCTCTGGCATATTTTTTATTTATTTTTTTATAATTGAGTGAAAACTTGATACAAAACAACTGAATAGAAAACTAAATTTAATAAGAATAAAAATCGAACTAATGTTCTCGGGACATATCCCCCGCCCCTGCCCTTACTAAGGTATGTAAGAATAGCGCCGAAGATTAAAGCTGAGGGTAGGAAGAAAATAAAGAAAGCTAAGGCAGAAGAAAATGCCCCCGAACGTATATACGGATACATCATAAAAGCGGTTATGTACGGAGAG
>JAHJZF010000048.1 GCA_018826645.1 Patescibacteria group bacterium
ATTGACTTATATAATATTTTATGGCATTAAGATGAGGAGCTAACACTCAATTGCTTACAGCACGAGACTGTGAGCGACCGATCTTTGTAAATAAGGGAGATTCTCCATGACGCCGGAACGCAAAGGAATACTCGTCGACATCATCATTTGGGCGTTCTTCGTCGCGCTCGTCATCTTCACGGTTGTCGGATACGTGTGCGACTGGTCGCCAGGCCCAGTCCCGATGCCGTGGGAACACGGATAAGCACCCGTTCGCCGCCAAGGAAGCGCCACCTTCGGTCCTTCTAAGGCGGCGCTTCTATTTATAAAAGCCCCTCTTTTTTTATCTCCCCCGCCTAGATAATTTGCCTAGAGCCTGCTATAGTTGACCAGCCATGCCCTACAAGGCATGTCGTTTTTTATTATGGAAATTAGAAACATCGCCATTGTTGCTCACGTTGACCACGGGAAGACAGCCATTACAGACGCCCTGATGCGTCAGACAGGAGCGACAACTAATGAGTCCGTCAGTATGGACAGCAACGTTCTGGAAAAAGAGCGTGGTATTACGATTTATGCTAAAAACGCATCTATGTTTTATAAGGGCACGAAGATCAACATCGTTGATACGCCGGGGCATGCAGATTTTGGCTCAGAGGTAGAGCGTGTCTTACGTTCAATCGATTCCGTTATTCTCGTCGTAGACGCTCAAGAGGGCCCTATGCCTCAAACAAGGTTTGTTCTAAAAAAATCGTTAGACATTGGCCTTCAGCCCCTAGTGGTTTTAAACAAAATTGACAATCCTGCCTCTCGACCGGCTGAAGTTATAGAAGAAGTGCTAGAGCTGTTTATGGACTTAGGTGCGAGCGACGACCAATTGAATTTCCACACAATCTATACTATCGGCAAAGATGGAATAGCTAAAAAGAATCTAGACGATGATTCAAGGGATATGATTCCCCTACTCGATTCAATATTAGAGAATGTTCCTCCTGCATTAGCAAAAAAGGATGAAGTATTACTCATGCAGTCTTTTAATTTAGATTACGACAATTATCTCGGTCGTTTAGCCATTGCTCGTATATACGAAGGAACCGTCAAAGAAAAAGATAAGCTCTTCGTCAAACGAATTGATGGAACGATACAAAAAGGCGTTGTGACTAAACTTTTTATTTTTGAGGGTTTTACTAGAAAAGAAGTTAAGCAAGCCGAAGCGGGAGACATCGTCGTTGTGGCTGGTTTTCCAGACGTCTATATCGGAGACACCTTAACCACAGACGAATCCGCGAACCTTCTTCCGCATATCGCTGTTGATGAACCAACCATATCTCTCGGCTTTATGGTCAATGATTCCCCTTTCTCAGGACAGGATGGAAAATTTGTCACCAACTCTCAACTAAAAGAACGTTTAAAAAAAGAGTTAGAAGTAAATGTCGGGCTTAAAATAGATTTTTCTAAAACAGATGAATATACAGTCTTCGGACGCGGAGAGATGCATATCGCTATCCTGCTCGAAAACATGCGTCGGGAGGGTTATGAAATACAAATCTCTCAACCATACGTAATTTTAAAAGAAGACGAAAATGGAAAGACTCTCGAACCCTTTGAAGAATTGATCGTCGATGTGCCAGAATCTTTGTCGGGCGTCGTTATTGAAAAGGTTGGTAAGCGTAAAGGAATCATGACAAAGATTAAAACGCACAACGCCCATTCAAGATTAACCTTTGAGATTCCAACACGCGGACTACTTGGCCTTCGTTCAGAAGTTATGGTTGATACTCGAGGCGAAGGAATTATGGCTTCTCGCGTCATCGGTTTTAGGCCACACGTAGGAGATATCAAACGTCGCGAAGTCGGCTCAATGACTTCAATGGTAGATGGCAAAGCGCTTGGTTATTCGCTCTACAATCTACAAGACCGCGGGGTCCTCTATATCGGATCAAACGTAAAAGTATACGAAGGTATGGTCATTGGAAATGTTAGTAAAGGGGTAAATATGGCAGTTAACCCGACTAAGGGAAAGCAGTTAACTAACATGCGCGCATCTGGCTCTGATGATGCCCTGAATCTGACGCCTCCAATGAAACTTACGCTAGAGCGTGGCCTAGAAATTATGGCCGATGATGAATTGTTAGAAATCACCCCCAAAGCAGTCAGGCTTAGGAAGAAAATACTAAAATAATAGAAAGTTATTCCGTCGTCTCTCCGTCAAAATGCTCCTCTTCTGCATTCTCTTTATCTGAATGAATGGTCCCCTCTTTGTGTTCCGGTGGTGAATAAATGCTGTAAAGTTTTAGATCTTCTTCTCCGATATTTATAATGTTGTGATATGTTCCAGATGGAATAACTATGCCGAAGTCATCACCTACCTCTTGCTCGTCTTCATTGTTTAAAACAAGCTTTGCTCTCCCCTTTTCTATTCTTATAAACTGATCAATATCCTCATGAACTTCATTGCCAATCTCATCTCTCGGTTTAATACTTATGACAACTAGCTGACTATGTTTGCCCGTATATAAAACCCGACGATAATCCATGTTCTCTAAAGTAGCCTTTTCTATATTGTCTACGTATCCTTTCATATAATTTGATTATATATCCTAAAAGCTTTTCTCTATAAAATCTCTTTCACTCGCCCAACGACTCCTCCCTTAAGACGAACCTTGATTCCATGTGGATGATTCTCTGAATTGGTTAGAATATCTTGCACAACCCCCTCCGTTGTCTCTCCGGATTGCTGATCCTGCTTTTGGACCACCCTGACCCTGGCCCCAGGTTCTATGTCTGCTCTTTTTGTGCCGTCCATCTATGAATGTATTATAACCCCTACTCAATTTTTGGTTGTATAATAAAAACATGAAAATAGAGTCATTTGGGGAAGAAAAAAATGATATAAATACAGAAGAGAACGCCGAGGGGGTACCGGTTAAAGAAGATGACCTTCCGAAAAACCTTCCCGAACTAGAAGACCCGGAGCTCATTATTGAAAAAACAGCAGACGAAAGTGAGGACTCGGGCGAGGAAGATCTTGATAAGCCAGAACAAGAATTTCCTTTTCAGGAATGGGAGGATATTGGCGATGTTAAAATCGAGCGTTGGAGCACAAGAAGAACTAAAAAAAAGCTCGTAGAAATACTACAAGACTGGGACGGTGTTGACGCTTCTGTTCTAGACAGCAAACACCTCGACGACTTAATAGACCACCTAATAGAACTGATTATACGCGACCGTGTTGATGACCTTAGCGAATCGGGTGGTATATCTGATATACCCGAAATAAAAGAAATGTGGTCTTCTGCAGAATTTCTCCAAGGGATTATCAGATGCACTACAGAGTTCACGACAGATACCTTTATTAGAAAAAACAATCTTGAGAGCGGCGCAGAAGCCCATGAGGTTGAGGACGAAAGCGCCACCCGTTCAGCCAAATTGTTAAGAAGAAAATTGTTTAATATCTGCGGATTAAATCCAAGAGAAGCCGGGGAGGTGTGGGATGCTATTAATACAAGAAAGAATTATTCCAAAAATATAGAAGAAACGGCGAACAATATGGCCGTCCTAGTCAACAGAACCTTAGGAGCCATGGTATATCTCGAATCCCAAAGCCGAGGATCTGTTAAAACACTCCATGAAAAATATGGCATTCGACTATTTGGACGATATGAATTTAAGAAACTTATTGAACAGGCCCAAGGAAAAATCAAAAAACCTTTAAAAATATTGTACACAACCACTCATGACGAAAACGGCGCTTTCGATAATATGGCGACCCAATTAAGAGCGGTGAGGGGTGATTTTGTCGTTATAGAAGGAGCTACTCTAATGGAAGTAGGTAGAAGGTTGGTTAGGCTAGGCCGTGAACATGGCGAGATAGAAACATTGATAATAGCGGGGCATGGAAATCCCAAAGGCGTAAGAATGAGTGAATCAGAGGGACTCTTAAAATCACAAGTTGAAAAATCGAAAGGCACAAGACGACTTGTTGAGCGGAAAATATTTTCTGAAAATATTTCTATTATTTTTAGTTCGTGCAGTACTGGGGTTGAAGATGGAATAGCCCCTAAGTTTGATGAAGCTGTCGGTGTTGGCGCCAGAACACAGGCTCCGGATTTTGATAGTTACGGCATTCACAAGAGAAGCAGGATAACCGGCAAAGTGAAATATAAAGACTATATATATAGAGGGAGAGGAGGTAAAAAGGATTGGAAAATGATTACTAGAGACGCAGTAGAATACTAGCTCTTCTTAGAAATACTTAACTGCTGAATAGACTATAGCAATGAAG